>JAJSZO010000178.1:0-2276 GCA_030262795.1 Deltaproteobacteria bacterium
TAAAGACAGCCTTTCCTGTTTCTGAAAAAAAGCTTGATAAAAAGTTAAAAGAAATCGAAAGAATGGTTTGAATTCAAATAACAAAATTCTTGACAATATTAAGAAAAATACTTAAGTTTTTGAGCATATTCTCATAACGGAGTTTTTATGGTCAGACCCAAAAAAAATCGTATTGTGGCCTTTAATCCGAATGTCAGCTACTTCAAACCAAGAGGCATACCAATGATAGACTTGATAGAAGTCTGTTTGACAGTTGACGAGCGTGAATCAATAAGACTTGCCGATCTTCTTGGAATGCCTCACGAGGAAGCAGGCAGGAGCATGGGAGTGTCCAGATCAACAGTCGGCAGAATTATCCAGCGAGCAAGAAAGGTTATTGCGGATGCTCTAATTAACGGAAAAGCTATAAAAATTGAAGGCGGCAATTACAGTATAGCCGACGAAAAAAGAATATTTATATGTAACAATTGCAATAACAGATGGGAAGAGTCACATGGCACAGGCAGACCCCAAAACTGTCCTTCATGCAATGATGAAAATTGCTATCGAATTAACGAACATAACGGAGGTAATTTAGAATTATGAAAATTGCTGTAACATCGTCAGGTAAAGATTTGGAATCAAATATTGATCCGCGTTTTGGAAGAGCGGCTTATTTTATTATTGTTAATCCTGAAACCATGGATTATAATGTTGTAGAAAATGCTCAAAATCTTAATCTTCCCCAGGGAGCTGGAATACAGGCCGGTCAGACAATTGCTGAAAACAATGTTGATTTGCTAATTACCGGCAATTGCGGGCCTAAAGCCTTTAATGTACTACAAAATGCAGGTGTTAAGATTATTACCAATGCAAAAGGAAAAGTCATTGATGCAATTTCCAGGTACAAAAAAGGTGAATTTGGAACTGCCAATGAGCCTAATGTAGAAGGGCACTGGGTATAAAAAAACATAAAAACGTGAACAGTAAACAGTAATTTAGGAGATATACAGAATGGAAGGATGTCAAAAGACCGGTTGCAGTATAGAAGATAGCCCAAAGAATCCGCAAGATCCATTAGATGCCTCTATTAAAGACTCATTAAACAAAATTAAAAACAAACTTATAGTTATGAGCGGAAAAGGTGGTGTCGGCAAAACCAGTGTTTCGGTTAACCTTGCTATAGCCCTGGCGAACAAGGGGTTTAAGGTAGGACTTATGGATGTTGATTTACATGGGCCTGATATTCCCAGAATGCTTGGATTTAAAGACATGATAAATTTGAATCAAAATCAAAAGCTGAATCCATTAAGTTATTCTGAAAACCTGAAGGCGGTTTCAATCGAATCGTTTACAGCAGACAAAGACAATGCAATAATTTGGAGAGGCCCGATTAAGCATTCTACAATCAGGCAGTTCATCGGAAACGTAGAATGGGGTGAACTTGATTATTTGATTATTGACTCCCCTCCCGGGACTGGTGATGAGCCGCTGACAGTTGCACAAATGATTCCGGATGCAAAAGCAATAATAGTTACCACACCACAGGAGGTTTCTCTTGCCGACGTAAGGAAATCTATCAGCTTCTGCAAAACACTAAGTATGGAAATCCTGGGACTTATCGAAAACATGAGTGGTTTTACATGCCCTCACTGCGGCGAAAAACTCGAACTGTTTGGATCCGGTGGTGGGGAACGTACCGCAAAGAAAGCGGAAATAAACTTTCTGGGAAGGATTCCGTTTGACCAAAACGTTGTCGCTTGTGGTGACTCCGGCACCTCTATTCAGGAAAAACATAAAGATTCCCAGGTAACCGGGGCATTTTTAAGTATTGCCGATATAATATCTGAAATAAAACAAGAAACAAAACAAGAAACAAAAAACAGGAGACCTAATACGATGAAATTTGCTATACCTTTAGCTAATGGCAAACTGACCGCCCATTTCGGCCATTGTCAAGAATTCGCTCTTATAGAGGTGGAAGAAAATATAATTAAGAAAAAAGAAATTCTGGTACCACCTCCTCACGAACCGGGTGTACTTCCCAAGTGGCTGCACGAACAAAATGTTAATGTAATAATAGCGGGTGGAATGGGAAATAAAGCACAGGTTCTTTTTAATGAACAAAACATAAAAGTGGTTACAGGAGCGCCGCCTCTTGAACCTGAAGAGCTTATTAACAGCTATTTAAACAATGCTCTCGTGACAGGTAATAATCTCTGCGACCACTAAAATTTAATGATTTTGCCGGCTACCAACATAAAGCGGGACGATTTGTAGGGTGGGCATTGCCCACC
>JAJSZO010000178.1:2376-5533 GCA_030262795.1 Deltaproteobacteria bacterium
TGCCCACCCTACTGTAACCCCTTGAGATTACAAGGTGTCCCGCCTTAAGGGCTCACTCAAAAATAACTTCACATTTTGATGCACCGATCCATCCCGCATGACTGCGCTAGTTGGTAGCCATTTTGCTCAAAGGAGAAAATTATGGAGAATTTGACCAAAAGTATTGTCATTCCACTTGATGGCTCCAAAAATTCCTTGAGATCTCTGGAGTATATTAATCTCATCTACGGGCCAAGCCATAACCTTGAACTATCCCTCATTCACATTCTCCCCTCTTTGCCGCCGATATTAACAGATAATAAGTCAGATAAGCAAACCCGAGCCAGGTTGAAGTCTGTAAAAAAAAAGAACGAAGAGATGGCTGAACAAATCTTGTCGGAAGCCAAAAATATACTTTTAAGCAAAGGTTTTAATGAAGAAAAAATTAAAACGTGCTGCCGGGAAAGAGGAATTACCGTTACTCAGGATATCTGTAACTGGGCGTCAATTAAACAAGTAGATACTATACTTCTGACCAAGCGGGGAAACACTGAAATAAAAAGTTTATTTATGGGTAAAGTTTCCACCAGGCTGGTTGAATACCGCAGAAATAATCCGGTATGGATATTAGAAGGTAGTATTAATTCAAAAAATGTGCTGGTCTGCGTTGATAACTCCGAAAACGCTCTAAGAGCCGTTGATCACGTTGGTTTCATGCTCTCCGGAACCGATTGCCGGATAACCATTTTTCACACCATGAGGCATTTAACACGTTTTATTTCCATGCAGGTACTTGAAGAAACTGAGGATCTTGAAAAACTCCGGAAAAACAAAGCAGGCAAAGAAATTGCCCCTTATATAAAACAAGCCAGGGAAATACTCCTTAAAGCCGGACTGAGCGAGGAGCAAATAACTACAAAAGTCATAGAAGGCAGTCGCTCAGCCGCTGATGATGTCTTAAAGGAAGCGCAGGATAACGATTATGGCACGATAGTTATGGGCCGGCGCGGCCTCTCGGCAGTAAAAGAGTTCTTCATGGGAAGTGTCACAACCAGTGTCTTAAATCGCTCTACAAGTTTAGCAATCTGGATTGTTCAGTAGTTTGTGGTAACTACAGTTCAAAGGTTCACGGTTATGGTGATTCCTGGTCTAAATCAATTTAGCCTGCCTGAAATCCAACATCCTCTGGTTTATATAGGAATTCTTCTGCTTCTGAGTTATACCGGCGGAAAAATTGCTAACTATCTCAAAGCTCCCCGGATTAGCGGATATATTGTAATTGGAATGCTTATAAGCCCTTCAGTTCTGGGTCTTTTCCATGAAAGGCTGATAAAAGAAGAGCTGACACTGATAACCGATATAGCTTTGGCGATCATCGCCTTTTCTATCGGCGGATCTCTTCGGATGTCAAAGCTAAGGAAGCTTGGAAACCATATTCTATGGATAACATTAACGCAGGCTTTTGGTGCTTTTCTTGCAACTACAACTGTTCTCACCATCTTTTTTTATCTGATCTACGGATTAAAAGGTCTTCCGCCTTGTTTTTACACTTTTTATTTTCCTATGGCGTTCGTAATCGGGGCAATCAGCGCCGCTACTGCGCCGGCAGCTACGCTGGCAATCATCCATGAATACAGAGCAAAAGGACCATTTACTACTATACTTCTCGGAGTCGTTGCTCTGGATGACGGCCTGACCATTATTTTTGCCGCATTTGCTATTACCATAGCCCAAACCTTCGTGAATCAGGAAGCAATCACCTGGTATAATTTCCTGCTTTCTCCCATCTTTTCCATACTGATATCTATGTCCATAGGCGGAGCTATAGGGGTGTGTCTTCTAAAGCTGATTCCTTTTATATCCAGAGGAAAAGCAATGCTCGGGGTAATAATCGGATCTATTTTTCTGGTCAGCGGACTGGCAATAAGCGTTAACGTATCTCCTTTGCTTGCCAATATGATGCTTGGATTTGTAGTGGCCAATTCAGTAGAACACCCAGGAGATATTTTTACGCTTGTTGAAAGCATAGAAGAGCCGATTTTTGCAATGTTTTTCACCCTGGCAGGTGGCAACACCTTGATCTCAAAGTAATGCAAACAGCCGGCCTGATAGCTCTTCTAATTACTCTTGGAAGATTTTCCGGAAAGATACTGGGGAGCTGTTTGGGCGCACAAATTTCTCATGCTCCTCAGGCAATTAAAAAGTACCTTGGCATGGCTCTCCTGCCGACAGCCGGAGTTACTGTGGGCTTGGTTCTGGAGGCTGGTGCGGTATTCGGCCAGACATCTCTTTCGCAAGTAATGGTAAACGCTGTCCTGGGATCTGTAATTATCAATGAGCTTTTGTCGCCATTTTTTGTTCGCTTCGCTTTATTCAAGGCAGGTGAAGCAAAGCGGATAATAAGGGATCTGGTGAAAGGTGAAGAATGAGAAATATTAAAGAAGAAGTGGGTCGCATGACGGTAACCGAGTTGCTTGCAATCCTCAAAAAGAGAAAACTTCCGCTGATTCACGAGGATGCGGATATCAGAGAAGTGGTTGATGCCATGATTTGCCATGAATGCAACCGGCTTCTTTATGTAGTAGATGACAATGAAAAACTAACCGGTGTTATTTCTTTAAAAATACTGTCCCGACATGTTTTTTCGTTAAGCCATGAGCCTCAAATCCACCCAAGGTTTCTCATAAGCATGATCACTGCCGATAAGGCAAAAGATATCATGCAAAAGAATACTATAGTTGCAACTGAAGAAGAAAAAGTAAAACAAGTGCTGAAAAGGATGATCAGAACAGGTGTTGAAAATATTCCGGTTTTGGATAAAGAAAAAAGGATAATCGCTTATCTCACACTTGCCGATTTTTTAAGATTTGTAGTTAGTACCTAATGGCAATGCCCACCATAGTGTAACTCCTTGAAATTATAAGGTGTCCCGCCTTAAGTTAGTAACCCTATCAGGTTAGGAACGTGGACGAAATAAGTTCCCCAACTATGCATCACAGCTTCAGGACGCCTTTGTCCGATCTCAAATCCCAAATATATTGAAATAGCTCGCTATTCCATCAATTTTTGGTAAATATTCGGCCAACCACTTCACTGATCATTTTTTCAGCAAAGTTCTAAAGTTTTTATTTAGAGGATATAACCAAACGTTTTTAATTGAAACACTTATTTTTCCTGG
>JAJSZO010000179.1 GCA_030262795.1 Deltaproteobacteria bacterium
TCATAACGATCATTTTTCAGAAATTCCCCCTAAAATCTTCCGATTATGCTTCTTCTCGGAAGTATTTTATACCAAAGGTCAATTGAATGAAATACCCACAAATCAGTTGGTACATTGATCATGATGAGCTCCTGGATCATTTTACACTATCTGCTAAAGAACGGCACCTCCTCACTCAATGGCGAAAGGAAGCAAATATCCTGGGATTTGCTGTAGTTTTAAAATCTTTTGTTTTTCTTGGCTTTCCACCTCGCAATAAGGAAAATATCCCGGCCTCAGTTGTATCCTGGGTCAGCGGCCAGCTTGACTTGGATGCAGGCCTCTTAAGGGAATACCGGTGGAAGGACGACAATGTGTGGGACGCTCATCTTGCTGCCATCAGGACATTCACCGGATTCCGTCCATGCAACGAGAGCGATGTGCAGGAGCTTGTCCAGTGGCTTGTGTGTCGAGCCGGAAAACACTACCCTTCCCGGCAGGAAATGTTTTCCTCTGCCATTCAACGATGTCGCCATTTATGTTTGGAGTTGCCCGCAGAGAAAGAATTTCGCCGCTTGGTGAATTCAGCGTGGCAGCAATTCTTGAACTGGATAAGCCAAAAAATTTCAGATCGGCTCTACCCTGAAATTTTGGAGAAAATGGATAGATGTCTGAACACAGCACCAGCAGAAACAGAGCGCTACGAATGGCTGAAAGCTCATCCCGGAAAGTTCGGAATGAAAAGCCTCAAGCTTGAGATCAAGCGCCTTGAATTCATCAAAGAATTTAGCATCAGGTCAGATATTCATCTGATGGATGTGCCTGCTGAAATGCTAAAGCTGCTGCGTGACCGGGCCTTCCCGGAAGGGGCTTATCAAATGAAACGTCACCCTCCGCATATTCGATATGCTTTGATGACAATCCTGCTTCACTTCCGGCAGATGGAAGTGACGGACAACATCGTCGGCATTTTTCTCCACCTCATCCGGCGTATTGATAAGAAAGCCGATCAGTCGCTGGAGAACAAGTTGATTAAAAACATCAAAAATGTGTATGGCAAGCAGGAAATCCTTTACAAGATGGCCAAGGCCGCCACACAACATCCCCACGCCCCAGTCGAAGATACCGTTTTCCCTGTGGTAGGTGAAGACGTCTTATATAAAATCATTGAGGAATACGAAGGAAGGGAGCTGGTATACGAAAATTCTCGTGCCAAGGAGAAGAAAAATAAGTACAGCCGCTTCTACCGGCAAATGATGAAACCAGTCATGGAAACCTTAGTCTTCCGTGCCAACAATCCTGCACACAAACCACTTTTAGACGGAATAGCCCTGGTACGGAAATATTTGGATAAAAAGCATGTTCATTACCCGCAAACAGAGGAAGTTCCCGAAAATCTGTTGAGTGGGGATCTAAAAAAAAGGCTATGTTCGCGTTAAGTGTGGAATTTCTAAAAAGTCTCTGTTTTTTCAATAGGTTATCAATACAGTAAACTATTGCTCAAAGTGATACATATCAGCCCATTATTCGCTTATTTTTTAATGCAAAAGATTAATTTTATCTCTTATTATTTCAGATAGTTGAGTATATCTGTAATAATATTAAATAGTTATCATAACTAATTGATATGTATAAATATTTATTTTTACTAGTATTGTTTTGTGATAGTATTTCATATTATTTACTACTAGTAAAAATGATAGTAAAATGACCATTTTTCCTGAAATATTAGTTGGTTATAATAACATATTGAATTTATTCTAAAATATAATAACATGCTGATATTTAAGGATAAAAAAATAAGCGAATAATGGGTATCAGCTATTCAAAAAATTTGATTATTTTTTCCCATACTTAACGCGAACATAGCCAAAAAAAATGGCAATTGAAGAAATCAAAGGGATCCCCCGCATTGTGAAGCATTATTTTGAACTAGCTGT
This sequence comes from Deltaproteobacteria bacterium, assembly GCA_030262795.1. Taxonomy (GTDB): domain Bacteria; phylum Desulfobacterota; class Desulfobacteria; order Desulfobacterales; family ETH-SRB1; genus B13-G4. The sequence continues at coordinate 1,920 of JAJSZO010000179.1, forward strand.
ACTCCAGAAACTGGAAAAGGCATTGAAGTGCAAGGAAATATGGGTCGAAGGGGCGTACCGTTACCGAGATCCAGATCAGGACCTCCCCCAAGACTGGCCTGAGAAGCGGTTGATATACTATGCCAAACACCAAATTCCACAACGGTCAGAGGATTTCGTTGACCCCATCCGTGAAGAGTTAACAGCGGCCCTGGAGAAGGCCAATGATTTCTTTGGCCAGAAACAGGATGTTTATATTTACCATCCAGGCAATGGAGAGAAAGGGTTTTTTAGGATACCCAAAATCGCACCTGGGCCTGATCACCCCATTCTCAGAGAAATTAAGCAAATAGTTTTGGATCGCTGGGGGATTTTAGAGCTAGTGGATATCCTCCTTGAAGCTGACCGACAGGTGGATTTTTCGCAGTTTTTCTATTCGACAGCTCAACGCCAAGTGCTTGGTCCCAGCGAGATCCGCTAACGTTTGTTGCTTAGCCTATTAGGCAGAGGAACGGGCCTTGGGATTAAACGGATCCACGTAGCTGCCAAACCGAGTTTCTCCTATGAGGACCTCGTTTACTTTAATAAACGTTTTGTGCATAAGGATTCCTTGCGAGAAGCCATTTCAGCCCTTGTCAATCGCATCCTTGAGGTAAGAAATCCTGAAATATGGGGAACGACTACCGCATGCACATCCGATGGCAAATACTTGGGCGCATGGGACCAGAACATGGTTACTGAATGGAATCCCCATTACCAAAAACGAGGATTTCTGTCTTACTGGCACTCAGACCTGAAATCTGCCGGCATATACTCCCAGGTGAAGGGCGTCTCGGAAGTGGCTGCCATGATTGCGGGACTAATTTTTCATAACACCATGTCGGATGTGAAATCTAATTATGTGGACACTGGCGGGCAAAGCGCAATGGGTTTTTCATTTTGCCGGTTTCTCGGCGTGGAGTTGTTGCCCTGGCTAAGGCGGATGAAGTCCCAACGCCTCTACCTCCCGGATTCAGACATGAAGGATCGGCTCCCTCATCTGGCTGGAGTGCTTGCCCGACCGATTCGCTGGGGTCATGTTCACACTCCATACGATGACATGGTGCGGCATGTGGTGGCAGCCAAGGAACAAACTGCCCCTGTCGATTCCATTCTTCGGCGTTTTAACAAAAATAACCCGGCTAGCTTGACACATAAAGGTTTCATTGAGGCCGGCAAGGCTCTCAAAACGATCCACAACTGTAATTTTTTAACAGACCTCTCCTACCGTCAAAAAATTCACGAGGGTCGTAATATCATCGAAAGCTGGAACTCAACTATAGATTTCATCTGCTATGGGGGAGAGGCAGAGATAAAGTCCAATGACCCGGAAGTCCAAGAGCTAACTGTGTTGTGTCTACACCTATTACAGAATGCTCTGGTGCTGGTTAACACAGTAGTGGTTGAGCGAGTTCTCTATGATGAGGGGTACATCGGGCAAATGCCGGCGGCTGACCTGAATGCGCTGACACCACTGTTCACCTCGAATGTGAATCCATATGGAGATATTCATTTGGATCTTGATAAACCCTCATTCTTGCAGGTAAACTGATGCAGAGTATTCCACCCAAGGAAATGGCCAACCAAATAGTAACATTGCTCCGAAATCAACGACCTGACGCGAATTATTTTAAGAAGGTTTTTCAGTACGTCCGGGAATCTCTTGACCTTAAAGGAGGAACTGTCCGAACCAAAAAGTTGCCGGAACTTATGACTGAAAATGAGTTGAAGAGGTTTTATGAAGTGGTTTGGAAAGAATTTAATAAATCTCACATGGTCATGCTTAAGCTTATGTTGTTTACCGGGATTCGGAACGATGAATTAGTAAATATCACCATAAAGGATGTGGATCTTGGCCAGATGAGGATCCAGATCAATCAGTGGAAAGGCGGTAAAGACCGCTACGTTCTATTCCCCCGCTACTTTCGTGGGGAGTTGGCTCAATATGTCAGTGTCCAGCAGGAAAAAGGAGCGGTCTACCTATTTGAGTCCAATCGTTTGACAAAATTTACCACTCGCTGGATCAGGGAGATCGTAAAGAACTATGCCCGCAAAGCCGGGATTAATAAAGGTATTCATCCACATATCTTCCGCTATCAACTCTTAACATATCTGACAAGTAAGGGCATCGTAGATGCAAAAATTCAACTTATTAGTGGGCATAAGAGTCCTGATAGTCTGAGCATCTATAAGGATCTGGGTTTGGCTGACGTGAACAAGGAGTATTGGGAAGTGATGGAAGACTTTCCAATTCAATAATGGGCAGATTTTATTCCAGTTCTTTTTGGAAAAACGGAAGTCCTACGGGGTGAAAACGCAGCTATGTTTTCATTAGGCCCTATAAGGCTTTGATAGAGCTTGGAAAGGCTGTGAAAACGATTTTTCTTTGCAACTATCTGAGCTCAAAACAATTACGTCGGGAAATCAACGAAAGGCTTAACGTTGTCGAGAATTGAAATAGCGCCAATTCCTTCATTTTCTATGGCAAAGGCGGTGAGGTGGCGACAAACCGGCTCGAAGATCAAGAGCTTGCCGTCCTTTCTCTCCATCTACTCCAAATTTGCTTGGTTTACGTGAACACGCTGATGTTTCAACAGGTTCTCTCCGAGCCTGCTTGGCGAAACAGCATGGGACCTGAAGATTATAGGGCTCTCTCACCGCTTATTTACAACCACGTGAACCCTTATGGAAAATTCGAGCTGGACATGACAAAACGGCTGCCGATAGAAGCCACTTTTTGAAAGTTTAATTGAGGAAAACAATAAACCTATCTCGCAGAGAGGAGTCTTTTGAGCCAACAGCCAGTGAAGCCGGATTTACAGCAAGCTTCTATATAAGTCTACGCCAAGTGGCATTTCATGACAGCTATAGCGCCACTACCCCAAGATGTAGGTTTAGAAATCAGAGATCATAGGGTAAAACTAAACATAGAGGGAAAAATCCCCTTAGGATTTATAATCCAACCATCATCACTTGATATTAAAGTATTTGCAGGCCAACTAGGTCGTCAATGCTGAATTCAAGGGCATCTGCCAGGTATTCGTCTGAAAAGTTGTATTCCCCCTGCATATTTATATGTTGGGCAAAAAAACCCCTACGTAGATTAGACGTATTATAATGCGAATATTCGGCAGTTTACTATATGTTCTACATTTTGCGATAATTATGTGCTATTGCGCTATTCAAAACCGTTATTTGTCGTGTTGACTCGAAATATACTAAAGAGGCTATCTCAAACAGAGTAGTAACCTTCGCATAACTTGGTTACGGAAATGAGAAATTCTTATATTATCAAGTTTATCAATTGTTATCAGAGCTATGGTAGCCGCGACGACGCAAATAAAAAAAGGAGGTATTATTATGAATGGTGTTGTGAGGCTATTTTCAGAAAAGAGGGGAATGGGTTTATTGTCCGGGCTGCTATTAGCGTTTATGCTTCTGTTGCCGGGATATATTACATCAACAGTCCATGCCGGGGAGGAAACAGTTACCCATATTTACATTGACCAGGCAAAGGGTGTGAATAGCTCCAGTACGCCTGGTACCGAGGGAGAACCGTTTAAATC
>JAJSZO010000180.1 GCA_030262795.1 Deltaproteobacteria bacterium
AAAAGAGAGGATGCCCCCTGTCCAAAAAACCGGATTTCCGGCATTCTTTTTTCCAAAATTTTGTAAAAAGCACTAAAAATTTCTTAAAGCGGAAATTTCAGACTCCGAACCTAAAGCGGATCGGGGTACGAGATAATCTGTTCAGAAAGAAAATCAGCAGATACTAAGTACTGAGCATTGTGAAAAAAGATGCCTTGACTATTTTTCAGCTTACTGCAAAATTGTCTTGACTATTTTTCAATATCATGAATAATGGCCATTATGATAAAAAGAACCCCATATATTAATATCTGGAATGATCTTGCTATTAACAAGGAGATGATATTCCTTGCGGGGCCACGTCAGGCAGGTAAAACCACTCTTGCCAAAATCATTTCCGCCTCCTTTACGAATCATCTCTATTTTAATTGGGATATTGCTGAACACAGAACAAATTTCCTGCAAAACCCATCTTTCTTTGAAGCATTAGAACGAAAAGATTCATCAATTCCATTGATTGTTCTTGATGAAATCCACAAATACAGAGATTGGAAAAACTACCTCAAAGGTATCTATGACCAGCATCATGAAAAATACCGGTTTCTTATCTCAGGAAGCGGAAGGCTGGATATCTATCAGCAAGGAGGGGATTCACTGGCCGGGCGTTATTTTCTATTTCACCTGTGGCCATTTACGATTTCTGAGTTAGGGGGGAAAAACAGAGAGATTGGTCATTTTCTCAATGATCCGTTACAAACAACAACGGAACATATCGAAGAACTGAAAGAAATATGGACGGGGCTATCTGAATTAAGTGGTTTCCCGGAGCCATACCTGACAGGGCGGAAAACGACCTACCGCCGATGGTCGAGCATCTATTCAAAACAGTTAATACGTGAGGATATTCGGGATCTGACAGGGATAAAATCCGTCATGGACATGGAAACACTTTATCTTTTGTTGCCATCCAAGGTGGGAAGTTCTCTCTCAGTCCCTTCCTTGGCTCGAAACTTGAAGGTAGCATATAATTCTGTTCAGAACTGGTTGTCGATTTTTGAAAGATTTTTTCTTACTTTCAGCATTGCTCCATGGACCCGGAGAATTGCGCGGGCAATTCAAAAAGAGCGTAAGGTGTACCTTTGGGACATCCCCAGGATAAAGGAACCTGCGGCCCGGTTTGAAAATATGGTGGCAGCGGAACTGTATCGGGCGGTTACAGCATGGAACGATATGGGACACGGTACATTTTCCTTGCATTTTATTAAAAATAAGGAACAGCAGGAAGTAGACTTTCTTATCGCAAACGAGGGTGAACCGCTTGTTTTCATTGAGGCTAAACTTTCAGAAACAAAACCGTCCCCTGTGCTTAAAAAATTTCAGTCTGTTTTGAAAAAACCTGCTGTTCAACTTGTCGAGAAAAGCGAAGGTTACCGTATGATTCCGAATGGAGATCAGTATATACTTGTAGCTCCTGCATACCAATGGCTTTCGGGTTTGCCATAATTATCTTTAAACCCCATTTTTCATGGCCTCTCGTCAGTCCCAAGTTCTCATAACCTGCTGAAATCATTAGTAGCGATAAAATCGAAACAAAATCTTCGTAATCAATAATCTCAAGGGGTTATCGAATTATGGTTCAGAAATTTCGCAAAACTTAGGAACGTGGACAAATTAACTTCTCCAAGTAGACGCACAGATTTGGGTCGAATTTGTGCTAATTTTAAACGATTACAAAATGTTAAGTCGTTTGGGAAACTTTTATATGAAACTAAAAAAACTGGAACTTACAGGATTTAAATCATTTCCTGAAAAATCCAGCATTGAATTTCCTGCCGGTATTTCTGCAATTGTAGGGCCAAACGGTTGCGGCAAAAGCAATGTTGTTGATGCGCTTAGATGGGTTATGGGAGAACAAAGTGTTAAGCAGCTTCGTGGTAAGTCCATGGAAGATATCATATTTTCCGGTTCTAACGGGAAACCGCCGCTTAACATAGCTGAGGTAAGCCTGACGCTTTTAAATGACTATGGTACTGCTCCGGAGGAATTAAATGACTTTACTGAAATAATGTTAACCCGGCGGCTCTATCGTTCCGGTGAAAGTGGATATTTCATCAACAAGCAGCCATGCAGATTAAAAGATATCCATAACATTTTTCTGGGAAGCGGCCTTGGAACAAAATCATATTCAATAATTCAGCAAGGAAATATCGGAGCTATTACTGAGGCAGGGCCGGAAGAAAGAAGGTTTTTTATTGAGGAGGCTGCAGGAATTACCAGGTATAAAACCCGAAAAAAAGAAGCTTTAAGTAAAGTTCAAACCACAAACCAGAACCTTCTGCGCATAAATGATATAATTGATGAAGTAAAAAAGCAGATGACCGCTCTTCAACGCCAGGTTAAAAAAGCCGAAATTTACAAGAATTTTCAAAAGGAGATAAGGGAGATGGATATCCTGATTTCTCTTGCAAATTTTGATGATTACTCTCACCAAATCCTCAAAACCGAGTCTCTGCTGAAAGATCTTAATGATTCAGACATAGAGCATACATCCAAAATAAAAAAACTTGACGCTGCTGTTGAAGAGATAAAACTTCAACTCGTACAAAAAGAACAGGAAATATCGGAACAAAAATCTCAAAAATTCGAAATGCAGCGAAATATAGACAGAATAGAAAATGACCTTAAACATCTTCGCAGAGAGATGGAAAATTTTTCCAGCGAAGCCATAAGGCTTGAAACTTCAAGAAAGGAAATAGAAGAGAAAAACAAAAATATTATCACCGAAATTACTCAAATAGAAACTCAGAATAAAAAACTTGAGGACGATATAACAGGGGTGGAATCAAGTCTTGAACAAGAACAATCCGCGTCACAAAAAACAAGAGATCAATTGTCTGAGCTGACAAAGAAACTTGAAAATTATAAATCACATCTAATGGAGCTGATTGCCAAAGAAGCGCAATATAAAAACATCTATCAAAATGCGGAAAACAACAGGGAGAATATAAAGAGACGGTTAAAAAGAATAAACGAAGAAGAAGTCAGAGCAGAAAAAAAGTTAAAGGAGACACAAAAATATTCCATAAAAGCCAAAAAACATTTGCAAGAAATAACACTGAACATAGATGATCTAAATGAACGCATTGAAATCAAACAGGAAGAACTCGAGCAAAAGAGCAAGGAATTCGGCAATCAGGTTAAACTTGTTCAGACAATTGAACTTGAAAAAAATAAGCTGAAATCAAAATTTAATGCTTTAAAGAAAATGGCTGACAACTTTGAATGGTATAAAGATGGTGTCAAAACCATAATGAAGAAATATTTAAATAAAGACTTTGCAGATAGCTCCTTAGAAAACAATGGTATTCTTGGCTTAATGGCGGATATTATCGAACCGAAGGCTTCTTTTGAAACCGCTGTGGAAGCTGCACTCGGAGAATCCTTACAGTACATACTGGTTAAGGATCAAAAAACCGGACTTGGCGCTATAGACTATCTCCGGGCCAAGGGTGCGGGTCGCAGCGGATTCATTCCTGTTTCGTCCATTAAAAACACAGGATATAATCTTTCTGAAAATTCCAATGCACAAAAATATCTTTTGGAACATATTGCAGTAAAACCGGGGTTTGAAAAAATTGCAGAAGCTGTATTGGAAAATGTAATTGTTACCACCGATATTGAAGAAGCTGTAAAAATAAATGAAAGTAATGACAATGGCCGGACAATTGTTACAAAAAACGGCGATATCATTTCCCCTCAAGGCATCATGATCGGCGGCAGCAAAGATAATTTATCAGGCATTCTTGCAAAAAAACAGGAGCTGAACGAACTTGAAGACCGGATTAAAGAGATAACCAGAAGGTTGGAATCTACCGGTCTTAATAAAAAAGAACTTGAATCTGAAGTTCGTCTTATTGAAAGCGATCTGCAAAAACTGATAGAAAATAAAAATAAAAACATCCAAAACAAACTCGAAGCGGAAAAAAAGCTTTATAAAGCAGACGAAGATGAAAAATACGCCCAAAAACATCTTGAAATAGCAAGCTTAGAGCAGGAACATCTCATGGGAGAAGAGATGGATATTGATGAAGAGATGACCAGGTATAACAAAGAACTTGCAGAAATAACCAATGAAGTTGAAACTGCACAGCACAAAGTCGCAGAAACTTCAGAAAGAATCAGTTTATTATCTGATGAAATGGAAAATTTTAATCAAAGGAGGATGGATCTTAAACTCAAGCAGACGGTCATAAATACCGGCATAGAAAACAATTATAATACGTTAAAACGACTTGAAGAATTTAAAGATGAAGGTATAAACCGGTTCAAGCGGCTTTGCGAAGAAATTAATAAAAAGCATCAAAACAGAACAGATTCAAAACAGAAAATTCAGGAATATGAAAAAATTCTTCCCGTTATGTATAATGATATGACGCACCTTGAACAGGAACTTGAAAGAAATGAAGCTGATTATCGTGCTATTCACGACAGTCTTAAAGAAAATGATACTATTATTACAAAGATACAAGACGAACATGAAAAAACCTTGCAGAAAATTCGCTTGCTTGAAATAGAACGGTCACAGAAACATATTAAACGGGAAAATCTTGCGAATCACTTAGAAGCAAACTATCGCATTCCTCTTTCCGACTTGAGGTCGGAATTAAAAGATAAGGCTGAAAAGCAAAATATGTCAATAGATGAAATGGGAGCAGCACTTTCCAGGCTTAAAGTAAAAATCGCTAATATAAATGATGTAAATCTCGGCGCTATAAAGGAATATGAACAAATGAAAGAACGTTTTGATTTCTTGTCTAAACAACGGGATGATCTTGTTCAAGCTCTTGATGATCTCTATAAAGTTATAAAAAAAATTAATCGAATCACGCAGGAAAAATTTATAAAAACCTTTGATCTGATTAATGAAAAACTGAATGAGGTTTTCCCGCGTCTTTTTGATGGTGGTACGGCACAACTTATTTTAACAGAACCGGCCAAACCTCTTGAAACAGGCGTAGAATTCATGATCCATCCTCCCGGGAAAAAGCTGACCAGGCTGAGCCTTCTTTCAGGAGGTGAAAAAGCTCTTTCCGCAATTGCTTTTATTTTCTCAATATTTCTAATTAAGCCGGCATCTTTCTGTATAATGGATGAAATAGACGCACCCTTAGATGAGGCCAATATCTTTCGCTTTAATAATTTGCTTAAAATTATAGGAGAAAAATCTCAACTTATCATGATAACTCACAATAAAAAAAGCATGGAATTTGCCGACACGCTGTTTGGTATTACCATGGAAAAAAAAGGAGTTTCAAAAATAGTTTCAGTTAATTTAACTTAAAATTCGTATTGAGGTAAGTTATGGCACTTAGCTGGTTCAAAAAAAAAAAAGATTTTGACGAAAAAAAAGAAAAACAGGATAATTCAGACTTATCGGAAAAGACATCTTTTTTTGAACGTTTAAAAAAAGGTCTTTCCAAAACCCGCGAA
>JAJSZO010000181.1 GCA_030262795.1 Deltaproteobacteria bacterium
CCCCAGGAATGGCAGCCGGGATAACAGAGCATGTCTGGACTTTCAGGGAACTGTTAACAGTAAAAATTTACTACTGATTTATAATCAAAGTAGTAGCGGGAGAGCACCAGAAAAAGAGCAGCATATTCAAATAGATATCTCTTTTGAACTTGCGTTAAGTGGATAGCCCCCTTCTTCAATTAAAACAACAAACGGCACTCAATTTATAATCAAAGTAGTAGCGGGAGAGCACCTAAATTTTAATCCTCAAAATACCCCATGTATTTCTGCGGTTAAAATTTGCGCCTTCCTTGAACTTGAAAAAATTTTCTATTTTTCGTTCGGGCACGAATCAGACCTTGCCAATTAAGAACCCCACAAAACCCCACCTGAAAATTAATTTACCTTGACTCATTTAACTTTTATGAATTATTATAAAAATAAATTAATTGGGCATATTTATTTCTTGACATTTATCAAACAATATAGTTTCACAAAAATATAGTGGGAAAAAGTGGGTATCAATGGTGATTTATGTTCAGGGGAAGCTCCTTTCATACAATTGATTCAAAGGGACGTATAATAATTCCGGCCAGATTCCGTGACATCGTAAAAGCCGGCGGCAGTGACGGAGTAATGGTTACCAGGTTAGATAGAGCCCTTTTTGTTTATACGTTTGATCAATGGAGCAAGATCGAATCCAAAGTTTTGTCAATGGCTGAAACAAGCGAGTATATGCGTCGCTTCAGAAGAGTATTCATAGGGGGCGCCTCTGGTTGTAGTTGTGACAAGCAGGGACGAATACTAATCCCGCCGGTTTTAAGGCAGTATGCGGAGCTTGATAAAGAGGTCGTACTTGTGGGGCAGATAGCTCATTTTGAAATATGGTCCAAGGAAAATTACGAGCAAGAAGTGATGCAGATGGAAGAAGATATGAAAAAGGAGGCTGTCAGCAACGAAATAGCAAAGTTAGGGCTCTAATTCTATGTCTTACAAACATATCCCTGTAATGTTAAATGAGGTTGTCCATTACCTTAATTGTAAGCCGGGAAAAGTCTATGCAGATTGTACGCTTGGCGGTTCAGGTCATGCAAGTGCCATCCTGGAAAAGATTGTTCCGAACGGAATCCTGATCGGTATGGATCAGGATATAGATGCAATAAAAAACGCAAAAAAAGTTTTAAAACCATACGAGTTAAATACCCATTTCTTTCATGACAATTTTATAAATTTCCCGAAAATTCTTTCACAATTAAATATTACTGCTGTAGATGGCATTCTTCTTGATCTTGGAATTTCATTTCATCACCTTGAGTCAAGTGGACGGGGTTTCAGTTTCAGAAAAAATGAACCGCTTGATATGCGGATGAACATTTTATCAGATATAACGGCTGAGGAGTTGATAAATACGATGGATGAAAAAAGCCTCGCCGAAATTTTTTATAAGTATGGAGAGGAGCGCCGGTCACGGGAAATAGCACGAAAAATAGTTGCGGTAAGAACGAAAGAAAAAATTAAGTCCAGCAAGCAGCTTGCAGCAATCGTATGCAGAGCCATTCCGGACAAAATATCATTCCACAGAAGGATTCACCCTGCTACTCGAGTGTTTATGGCGATCAGAATAGCTGTTAATAGAGAGCTGGACATACTCAAATTATTCATGGAAACCGCTGTTGACTTGTTGAAGCCTGAAGGCCGGCTTTGCGTATTATCATTTCATTCTCTCGAAGACAGAATTGTAAAAAAAAAGTTAAAACTTCTCGAAGGCAAGTGTATATGCCCGGTGGGCCTTCCAATATGTGTTTGCAATAAGACAAGGGTTATACGATTTTTGACCAAAAAAGTTTTGCGGCCGACAAAAGAAGAAGTTGCAGCCAATCCAATGGCAAGAAGCGCAAAACTTAGAGTCGTAGAAAAGTTGTAATTATGGCTCGTAAGACCAAAAAAAATGTTCGCAGCACAAAGATAGTGATAATTTGCTTTGTCATTATGGCTGTCTTTATTGCAGAACTTTTAATTTATACTTGGAGCAGGGTGCAGTGCATAAACACGGGGTATGAAATTTCGAATGAAAATAACAAAAATCGAAATCTTATAAAACTGCAAAACAAATTAAAGGTTGAGCTTGCACGCTTGAAATCTCCGGAACGGCTTGCAAAGATCGCAAAAAACCAGCTTGGTTTAAAAACACCGAGACCGGAGCAGATAATTATAATCCCATGAAACCAGTTGGAAAAAAACACATAAAGTTAAGGATAGTTCTGATTGGTTTTATTTTCAGCATTTTTCTATCTGTTATAGGGGCAAGGGCTTTTTATCTTCAGGTTTTTTGCAGTTCATGGCTGTCAGAAAAAGCAGCAAATCAGTATGAAAAGTCATTAATATTTCAGGGAAAGCGTGGGACAATTTACGATGCAAACCACAGAGAAATGGCCTTGACTATAGATGTTGCATCAATTGTTGCATATCCCCCCAATATCGAAGATCCGGAGGTGACCTCCAGGGCTCTTGGTAACACGTTGAAAATTGACATCAATTCGCTTAAACGGAAGCTCACATCTGACAGATCATTTGTCTGGATTAAGCGCAAGGTCACACCAAAACAACTACAACAAGTAAAAGTCCTTGATCTCAAAGGTATAGATTTTATATCTGAGCACGAACGCTTTTATCCGAACAAAACTCTTGCGGCGCAGGTGCTTGGATTTTCAGGGATAGACGGACATGGCCTTGAAGGAATCGAATACTATTATGACTCTTATCTTAAAGGAAGCGCTTGCAAGTCTACGGTTTTAAAAGATGCTTTCAAACGCGGGTTTGACACTGAAAAGAATGTGATGTCTGATTGCAGTGGGAACAACCTGATATTAACGATTGATCATAATATCCAGTACCTGACCGAAAGAGCGCTTGAAGAGGCGACTGTTAAATTTAATGCCAAATCAGGAATAGCGATCGTAATGTCTCCAAAGACCGGAGCCATGCTGGCAGTGGCGCACTATCCATTTTTCAATCCAAATGCTTTTAGAAACTTTGATCAAGATTTGTGGAGAAATAGATCAATAACAGATCTGTTTGAGCCCGGTTCAACCATGAAAATCTTCAGCGCATGTGCGGCAATAGAATCGGGAAAATGTTCTCCAAACACCATTTTTTTTTGTGAAAACGGTAAATACAAAATAGGTAAAAACGTTGTCAGCGATACTCATTCTCACGGCTGGTTGTCTCTACAGCAAATTATCAAGTTTTCAAGCAATATCGGCACAATAAAGGTGAGCGAAACAGTAGGGCCGGAATATCTTTATAAAACATTCCGCAATTTCGGTTTTGGCGAAAAAATGGGAATAGACTGTCCCGGGGAAACATCGGGTGGCTTGTCCCACTATAATAGATGGTCAAAAATTGATGCCGGTACAATATCTTTTGGACAGGGAGTTGCCGTTTCTGCCCTGCAGCTTATAACTGCGGCTTCAGCGATTGCAAATGATGGTGTCCTTATGGCTCCCTATATTGTTCAGGCCATAACGGATCAGAATGGACGTCTTATAAAAAGCTCAGGTCCGCGCATGGTCAGAAGGGTTGTTTCACGAGAGACAGCGCGAACAGTGAAAAAGATGATGAGTTCTGTAGTTACTAAAGGCGGGACAGGTGTGAATGCTGCCCTGAAAGGTTATTCTGTTTGCGGGAAGACAGGAACTGCCCAGAAAATTGATGAGAAAGGAACTTACTCGGACGAAAAATACATAGCTTCATTTCTTGGGTTCATTCCTGCCGAGGATCCTGAAATAGTTGTTCTAATAGTTATTGACGAACCCATAGAAAAGCATTTTGGCAGCATAGTTGCTGCTCCGGCATTCAAAAAGATAGCGCATGAAACTGTAAACTATATGAACATACCGTTAACTGCCAATAAACCATTCAAAAGATTGGTTGACGCTCGGACCGGCCCGGGAGGAAAAAATGGTGTTTTCAAAGGAATAAATGGAAAAATAAGAACGGTAAGCGGAACCGGGGCAAGAGATTGAAGCTTTCTATTTTGCTTAAATCCGTAACTGAAATAAGGCGTGTAATTATTGCAGGGAAAGGAATGGAGCATAAGCATACCGTAAAAACAGGGCAGCATGATAATTTATGCGCCTGTTTACAGGATTATGAAATAGGCTCAATACATTATCGTGCACAAGAGGTTGAGCATAATGGACTTTTTGTTGCCATAAAGGGTTTTAAGGCGGATGGGCATGAGTTTATTGATGAAGCTCTGACAAGAGGTGCATCGGCAATTGTAACCCGGAAATCAATTAACAAAAAACCGGTTAACAAAAAATCCGTAATTATAGAGGTTGAGAATACCAGAAAAGCCCTTGCCGCAATTTCTGCAAATTTTTACGGGAATGTTTCAGAAAAAATGTTCATTATAGGGATAACCGGAACAAACGGTAAAACAACAACCGCTTACATAATTGAAAGCATCCTTGCTGAAGCGGGTTTTAAGGTTGGTGTAATAGGAACTATTAATTACCGTTATTCAGGCAAAGTTTTTTCCAACCCGATGACAACGCCGGAAGCTCTTGATCTGCAAAAAATATTGGTGGAAATGCATGAAAACGGGATTACCCACGTTGTTATGGAAGTGTCATCTCATGCAATTGATCTGCACAGGATTGACTGCTGTTGGATAGATATCGGTGTGTTTACCAATCTGACACGGGAACACCTTGATTATCACGGGGATATGGATTCCTACTGGTTTTGCAAAAAAAGGCTTTTTACGGAGCATTTAAAAACTGGGCCCAAAAAGGGCAGTTCTCTCGCTGTAATAAATTGTGATGATAAGAAAGGAAAAGACCTTTACAATTTACTTTCAGAAGCATCTGACAGTATGCCCGTGATTTCCACCGGCAGCACAGCAGATAAAATGATATGGCCGGATAATATTAAATACAGCCTTACAGGAATTATTGGAAAAATTTCAACGAAACTGGGGACATTTCAATTCAATTCACCTCTTGCAGGGGAGCATAATCTTGAGAATATACTCAGCGCAACTGGTGTGGGGATTGCTCTTGGGCTTTCTCTCGCTATTATAAAGGCAGGTATAGAAAAAGCAGGGCAGATACCGGGCAGGCTTGAATTTATACCAAATAAAGCAGGCAAGTTCGTGTTTGTTGATTATGCTCATACTCCGGATGCCTTAGAACATGTTTTGTCTTCTTTAACGTCAATTAAAGATAATAATATCGGTAGAATTATCTGTGTATTTGGCTGCGGCGGCGATAGAGATAAAGGCAAAAGGCCCCGTATGGGCGAAATAGCCGGCAGGTTTTGTGATCTGACTATAATAACATCAGATAATCCGCGCACGGAAGATCCAATGGAAATAATAAGCCGGATAATAGAGGGAATCAAACAAACATCTTCAAAGAAATATGATCCAAAAAAGCCGGCAAACGGCTTTCGGGAAAAAGGTTATGTTATTGAGCCTGATCGCA
>JAJSZO010000182.1:0-3476 GCA_030262795.1 Deltaproteobacteria bacterium
TTAACCAATTGTCAGTTATACTTTTATTTGTAATATGAAATTTAGTTTAAACGATATGGCAAGGTGTCTTGATCTTCCTGTTAGCACTGTAGATCGATGGATACGTCAGGGTAGAATACCGATACATAGAAGCGGAAATGCTTGTCTGTTTAAAAAGGCTGTTCTTGAAAAATGGGCATTTAATCACAGTTTGCCCTTTTTTCTGCCAAATGAAAAAAAAGAAATATATAAAGAACAGAACCTTGGTCTTACAAATCTTCTGCCCGCAATGCAACTTGGGGGAGTTTTTCATGATGTTAAGGGTGATGATGTTGAATCAGTACTTAAGTCGGCGGTGGATAAAGTGCCGGTTTTATCAATAAATAAAGAAGAACTATATAAAAGGCTGCTTGAAAGAGAAGCTTTAACATCAACAGGTATAGGCAAGGGCGTTGCTATCCCCCATCCACGCGCCCCCCTTCCGGAAGAAATAGATAATCCTTTAATAACTACGTGTTTTCTTGAAAAGTCGACAGACTTTGCGGCCGTTGATGACAGGCTTGTGTTTGTTATGTTCATTTTATTAAGCACATCTATAAAAATTCACCTCCATCTTCTTTCAAGGCTTGCTTTTTGTGTGCGTGATGACTTATTCGTCGAATTTTTGAGAACATATCCGGATACTTCTTCATTTTTATCAAGAATAGCAGACTGTGAAAATCTACTCGACAAAACGGATTAGGAACGTGGACGAAATAACTTCCACAAGCAGGCGTATAGATTTGGAAGTTATTTTGTCCACGTTCCTTATTAGCAGGTAATGAAAATATGCGCATTTTAAGACGTTGGCGACACCCTGCAAGCTGGAGCATTTTTCGCCTGGACGACCGTCTTCTTCTCATTTTGATAGCAGTTATTGTAGGCACCTGTAGCGGTTTGGCGGCTGTTGTGCTTAACCGGTCACTTATTGCGATGTTTGAATGGCTGCATCATTTTCGCCATTATTGGTGGTCATTTATTATACCTGCAATTGGAGCGGCCCTTTCTGCTTTGTTTCTTGACAAGATAGTAAAAGAAGGTGCCGGCCATGGCGTGCCTGAAGTGATTTACAGTGTATCACGTTATGGTGGCTTGATGCGATTTCGCTCAAGTTTCTCTCGCCTGATATCAAGCTGTCTTACTATAGGTAGCGGAGGATCAGCAGGGCCCGAGGCTCCTGTGGTTATGAGCGGAGCTGCTATTGGTTCAAATATTGCGAAATTCTTTTCTTTAAATGACCGACAGCGAGTTACTATAGTTGGCTGTGGTGCTGCAGGTGCAATATCTTCCATTTTCAATGCCCCTATCGCTGGAATGGTATTTTCTATGGAAGTAATTCTTGGCGAATGGAAAGCTGCAAATATTGTTTCAATAGCCATTGCTTCTGTCGCGGGCACTGAGATAAGCAGAATACTGCAGGGAAACCAGATTGCTTTCAGCCATCGTTTATTCCATGTTGGTCATTTAGATATCGTTGCCTGTATTGGTCTGGCAATAATTGCGGCGGCTGCATCCATACTTCTTACCCGGTTTTTGAGGTCAATGCATGGAGTTTCAAAAAAGGCTCCCTTCCCCATATGGGTACGCGCTGCCGCCGGAGGTTGTGCGGTCGGCATAATCGGCATTTTTCTTCCAATTGTTCTCGGCGAGGGGTATCATCCTCTCAGAACAATGATAGAAGGGGCGTATGCACAGGGCATTGGTATTGTGACAGTGGCTATTTTTGCAAAAATTCTTGCGACCTCTTTTACTCTCGGTTGGGGAGGATCCGGTGGAATATTTGCTCCCTGCCTTGTTATAGGAAGTCTGGCGGGTTTGACTTATCATCGGGGGCTTATTTTACTTTGGCCTTCAGTGTCATGGGTAAATGAAGGATGCTTTGCTTTATTGGGAATGGCTGGACTTATCAGTGGGATGCTTCAGGCTCCGCTGACAGGAATTTTTCTTATTGTCGAAATCACAGGAAGTTATGAAGTAATTCTTCCTCTTATTATAGTCTCGATTATTTCTACTACACTTTGCCATTATATTGAACCGGCTTCTTTTTACCTGAAAGAATTGGTGGAAAAAGGTCAACTCTTAAGACAGGGAACAGATGGAAGCGTTCTTTCTGACCTGAGCGTTCAGGAGTTGCTTGAGAAAGATTGTATAACTGTTAAACAGAATATGCTGCTTAGGAATTTTATTGATATTATAAAACAATCTCACAGGAATTATTTTCCTGTTGAGGATGAAAAAACAGGTCATTTTCTGGGAATCATTCATCTGGATGATATCAGGCCATATCTCTTCAACCCGCTAATGTATGATGCAGTTGTTTTGGGACAAATAATGGATACCAATGTTGAAGTGGTATATCTTGATGATGATCTGTCTGAAGTGCTGCGAAAAATGGATGCAAACCGGGTTTTTTCCATGCCGGTAATCGCAGATAAAAAATTCATAGGCATGATTTCAAAGGCAACACTATTGGATAAATATCGCAAGGAATTGATGGTTCAAACAGACCTGTAAATTGATTTTTTAGTTAAGGAGACCTGATGCATACTCAACTATTTCATATTTTTAGAAATACTCCTCTTGGTAGAGAGACTTTGCTCCAATCTATATACTTTTGTAAGAAAGCAGGATCATCCCTGATTATTTACATACCTGAGTTCACAAAGTTTTTGATGTATTTTGAAAATGATGTCGTTCAGATTGATCTTGATAACTCGTATCTGACTTCACCTGAAACAGCTTTAAAGCATGCAAAGGAACTGTTTGACCAGGGTAAAATTAAGGCAAGTTTTTTGGAACCAAAAAATTTTACAGCATCAACTCTTCCGGATATATCAACGAACTTTGATTTTATGTGTTGCCCCCGAAGCATAAGCGATTTGTCTTCAAAGATCGGTCTTGGCTACATAGGTCCTAGAGTTAGACGTATTGTAAATTCCGCGAGGTTTCCGGTTCTTATAACCAGCCCTGTTTTTAAAAAATGGCGCAGCATTGCGGTATTCTTCGGTGGTTCGGCAAATGCAGTTAATGCTTTGAAGCTCGGATTTCGTATAAGCAAAGCATCTAAAATACCGCTGAATGTTTTCACCCATGCAGAAAATACTTCCAAGGAATCATACGAAGAGATGATTAAAAATGAAAATCTTACGGAAGAAATGGATCGTTATGTGACTGAATGGCATATGTTTGAAAGCGGGAAGTTTGAAGAGAATCTTTACGATGTACCGCATGATGCGCTTGTGGTTTTGGGGGCATACGGTCACAGCCTGATAAGAAGCATTCTCTTTGGGGGCAAAATGGAGAAGATACAATCTATAATTACAAACAACCTTTTGATTGCCGGTCCAAACTATGCATTAACAAGATGATATAGGTAACGGTTGATCAAAATACAAAAACAAGAAGCTCAGTTGTGAGAACTCAAGAAAAAACCGTAAACCGTTAATTGTAAACCGTTA
>JAJSZO010000182.1:3576-5454 GCA_030262795.1 Deltaproteobacteria bacterium
GTAAACCGTTAATTGTAAACCGTTATACCTATATTTTCACATGTTTAAGATGAATATCTCTTTTAAGCATGCTTGTTGCTATTTTTTCAAACTGCTCTGTTACGTCTGATACAAAAAAAGTGTACCTGCCTTTTTTACTAAGCATATCGTCAATTTCCCGATGCTTTTCCAAAAAGGCCTTTACGTTACTCGCTACAGCAACAGAAGAGTCAATGATGCTTACCCGCTTGCCTATTTTTTTTTGAATGATATTTTTTAATAAAGGATAATGAGTACAGCCAAGAATAAGCGTGTTTATCTGTCTGACTTTCAATGGATGCAGATATTTTTTAACAATCATTTTTGTTTCAGGCTTGTTAATCCAGCCTTCTTCAACCAAAGGTACAAGGAGTGGGCAAGCTTTTGAGTAAACCCTTGCTTGCGGATTTATTTCCTTTATTTTTTTTTCATATATACCGCTTTTGACCGTTGCCCTGGTTCCAATGATTCCGATGCATGGTTTATGAGAAGTATTAATTGAAAGTTCGACTGCCGGCGTAATAACTTCGAATATCGGAACATCGAAATTTTCAGCTATGCTTTCCGTAGCAACACTTGAAGCTGTATTGCATGCTATGATAACGATTTCTGCGCCCTTGTTTAAAAGAAATTCTGTGTTTTCAAGAGCGTATTTCTTAACTGTTTCAGAACTCTTGGTGCCGTATGGTGTGCGGGCGGTATCTCCAAGGTATATGATATCATAACCGGAGAGATGCTCCATTAATGCTTTTACAACCGTTAATCCGCCTATTCCTGAGTCAAATATTCCTATCATATCAATTCAGAAGAATTATGTTTGCGAACTGACCTGATGCATTCCTGTATTAGATTATCAGGCACATCAGTTCGGATGCCGGGGCATGAATTAGCCATTATATGCCAGTTTGTTATGTCAGTCAGCACGCTTTTTATAAACGGCCAGGCCCTGCACATGCGTGGTTTAACCGGATGTATGGTACACAGATTATCCCAGAAGATACAGTAACCGTCAGCGCCCTGTGCAAGCACCAGCTTACTTCCTGATTTAAGGCAGCAGTCTGAAACAAATTTATTTGGATCTGTATTTATATAAGCTGCAATTTTCTCAATATCAGTTGCAGTCACATAGGTTCCTCCGAATCCTTTGCAGCAATCACCGCATTTTTTGCAAATAAATATATCTGAAGGTTTTATTGTATTAAATGGCATATCGTGTTTCCATAGCTCTTTTTATAGTAACCTGGTCAATATATTTCAGATCGCCACCTATCGGTATTCCTGAAGCAATACGAGTTGCTTTAACCGGGTAATTTTCTAAACATTGTGCAATATACGAGGCCGTGGCTTCGCCTTCAATTGTGGTGCTTGTTGCAAGAATAATCTCTTTTACATTGTTGTCTTTTATTCTTGATAGCAGCTCTTTGAGTCTTATTTCATCAGGCCCTATACCGTTCATCGGAGACATGGCACCCTGAAGGATATGATAAGTTCCCTTAAAGACCCCTGACTTTTCGATAGCCACCATATCGGCGGGCTGTTCCACTACACACAATAATGAGCTATTTCTTGTCCCATCACTGCAAGTATTACAGATATCGCTATCGCTCAGACCAAAACAAATGGAACACGATCTTATCTTTTTCCTGGTTTCCAGAATGCTCAGGGAAAGCCGCTCAACCTCTTCTATCGGAGAACGAATTATATGCATAGTGAGGCGTTCAGCGGTTTTTTCTCCTATCCCCGGCAGCCGGGAAATATTTTTAACCAGGGCCATGATTGATAATGGATAATAACTCATAATAATTACATCCCGGGTATTTTAAGACCGCCGGTAAGTTTGCCCATCTCTCCTGAAACCAT
>JAJSZO010000183.1 GCA_030262795.1 Deltaproteobacteria bacterium
GCAGATTTTCCCGCACACGCTTAAGCTCTTTATATTCCGCCTGCATTTTTGCCTTTTCTTCAGCCCACCCGTCTTCCTCTTTTTGGGTCATTTGTCTGATTTCAACGGATTTTTTCACAGGTTTCTCAATTTTTTCAGATAGATCTTCCCCCAAGACAGGATGTGCCATGACAAAAAAAATAATAATTGCAACGAATTCTTTCAAAGGTAATTTCTCCTTATAGTAGTTATGGTTCAGAGGTTCAAGGATCGGGAGAAGTCAACAACCACAGAACCCTAAATTCCTGAGTTATTTTGTAAACATTCACAGGTTGCATTTATGCCGTACGGGGTTGCTTTGAAAGATGAACGTTCAACATCGAAC
Source organism: Deltaproteobacteria bacterium (assembly GCA_030262795.1). Taxonomy (GTDB): domain Bacteria; phylum Desulfobacterota; class Desulfobacteria; order Desulfobacterales; family ETH-SRB1; genus B13-G4. The sequence continues at coordinate 365 of JAJSZO010000183.1, forward strand.
ATCCAACATCGAACATCGAATAATGTAAGTAAACATCTCGCTGAAATTAATCGGCCCACCATTGACATAATATTTGTTTATGGTTTCCTATGTTTCTGAACCAAATCCATTTGCATATTTTTCAGATAGAAAAACAGCGTCTTCATCACTGCCAACAGGCTGGATATGGAAATACGGAACCTTTTCACCATCTTTCCTTTTTTCATCAAACGCACTTACCAGTTTATCAAAACAGAGACACGATGCTTTTCCTTCGTGCAGCGTTACTATGACGATGTCGGATTTTAACGCGTCCCTGACAAAGCTTTTAACCCTTGACCCGTCAAAAAGCTGGCTTCGTGTTTTTGCCACAATATCAAGCGCACCGCCTTTATCACGGTATTTAATAATTCCCTGGCTCAATGAAGGGATTTCCGTTGAAGCAGCGCTAAAATATGCAAGTCGATAGGGTTTCATATGAAAATTCTCCTTTGATAAGTATCCCTGCTTTTGCCGCCCTTCCTATGGTTGCAACAGTTGCTGTAGGTACGGCAAGAATAAGAGCACATGGGCACCCCACAATCAGCACTGTAATTGCCCGGCTCAGCTCATGGGTCATGCCCCAGGTAATTGCCGCACTGAAAAGGATTAAAGGTGTAAACCATGTTGCAAACCTGTCAACAAATGCTATGGATTCAGGTTTATGAGCTTCTGCCTCTGAAACAAGCCTGATAACCTTGCCAAGTGTTGTATCCTTGCCTATTTTTATAGCCTTAACCCGTATTACCCCATTCTGGTTAAATGTTCCGGCATAAACGGTATCACCGATGGTTTTTTCCACTGGAATAGATTCGCCACTAATGGTAGATTCATCCAGGGATGCTATGCCCCGGATTACAACTGCGTCAACCGGTATCTGTTCGCCTGATTTAACAAGAAGAATATCTCCAACACGAACCTCCTTTATGTCTCGAACTTTTTCTTTGCTATCCACAATAAGCGTTGCCTGTTTTGGTGATATTTTGATCAGAGTCCGGATAGAGTTGCGTGCTGACTCAGATGCAGCCTCCTCAATTAACCCACCAAACACCATCACAAAACTGACAACAGCAGCAGTCAAAAACTCACCTGTCGCAAGGCAGACAATAATAGCAATACTAAGCAGCTCATCAACATTGATCCGTTTTTCAATAAGACCTTTCATTGCATCTATAATGATGAGGATGCCGTTGATGGAGACAGATGCCAGGACTAATGTTAGACTGATTATTTTATATTCCGTGCTGATTTTTCCCAGCAAGAACCCTGCGAGAGCAAGGAGTCCGGCAAATCCGACTTTAAAAAAATCTCTGCTGTTCAAAAGTTCATCATAAGATCCAAGATTTGAAAAACGGCCTATCATATTCTAAATATTTCCTGTCCTCCCGTGCAGCCAAAAAAAATCCCCAAGCTCAAATCATGAGCTTGGGGATATCCCTTTTTTATCCGCAAAATTCTCAATCAACACCCCCTGTCCACGAAGGCACTGTATATATATTGTTACAGACAGGTCTTCTGGCTCTCGGATCATCCTACTTGCCGCGCCTTCCCTCCCGGCTTTTGCCGGGCAGTGGCATTAAGGGCTCGCACAAAAATAACTTCACATTTTAAGCGCCGATCCATCTCGTATGACTGCGTTGCTCGTCGGTTAAATAGCTCTTGCTATTCGCCCTCCTCACGTCTTGTCATACGAGTGCCTCGACACCTGAAAATATAAATTTATTTTTGACCGAATCCTTATTGTACAAAAAAGCAATGCCCATCAACTCAGAAATGAAAATATACTCAGCACGGATATAATTTGCGATTTTGGAATTGTCTATCTTCCTGTCAATACTGGTAAAACTGATTTTAAAAAGCTCAATTTATGCCCGTGCTGAGTATAATGGGTAAAACTAAACATAGAGGGAAAAATCCCCTTAGGATTTATAATCCAACAATCATCACTTGATATTAAAGTATTTGCAGACCAACCAGGTCGTCAACACCGAACCCAATGGCCTCCAGCAGCCTTTACTGCCAGCTGCCCTATCTTTAATTCCTTATATACTCTTGCCTTTTACGTAGCGAGAACGCGTTTTCCATAATTGCGCAGTTCACCTGTGGGACTTATGTATTGGTAAAGTGTGGCACGGGTAATACCAAGCTCAGCGCACAGTTCACTGACGACGGTTTCCTTTTTCCTCTCAACATGATGTTTCACAAACGATCGTTTAAGAGACATTAATAAAATGTTGGTTATTTTCAAGAATGCGTGTATCTAAAACCGTATCATATTCTTCGTCAGTTTAACAGATAAATTTTTTGATTAATTTACATTGGCTTTGCGATTACCATAGCCTGGAGTTCCTATAACAACCCTGATATCAATATTGAATGGATCAGACAGAAAGACGTTTGAAGCGCCGCCCGTTTTTACCGAAGATGAGCGTGCCACTTATTTCAATCTGTCCCAGTGGGCGACAGACTTTTTAAACACATTGCGGGCACAAAGCAGCATAACCGGCTTTGTCCTGATGATGGGGTATTTTAGGGCGTCCAACAAGTTTTTCAGTTCTGATAAATTTCATAAGCTCGACATTGATTTTGTGGCCAAGGTTTTTGGATTCAAAAAGAGGCGAGTCACGCTTGGTCGGTATAAAGGCACTACCCATGAGCGGCATAAAGCATTAATTCTTAAGAATTTCGGCTTCCGAAGATTCGATAATAATGTCCGGATTATGGTAGAAAAGGAGGCAGAAGCGCTTGCCAGAAAGCAAATGCAACCACGCTCTATTTTTATGTCGCTGGTTGATTTTTTGAGATCAAAGAAAATTGAAGTGCCAAGCTATCATGCGCTTTCGGAATCAATAACCCGGGCTGTTCAGGTCATAGAACAGGATTTGCACAAGGCAATTACCAAGCATCTTTCGGATGACCATAAACAACTGCTGGACGGCTTGCTTGAAAAAAGTGATGACCTTTCCGGTGACAAGGGCAATCCGAAAGTCAAACGCTATAAAATCACCTTGCTCAAGAAAAGCAGCCAGTCCACCAAGCCATCAAAGATAAGGGAAAACGTAACGGACCTGGATTGTCTCAAGGACATATTTGACGATCTTCGACCGGTAATCAATTCGATCGACTTGTCTCCTGAAACGATTCAATATTATGGCCGTATTGTTGTTAAATTGCAGGTGTTTCAACTTATACGGCGTGATGACAAAAAGTATCTGTATCTTTTGGCCTTTGTTGTTCACCAGTATTACCGGCTGAACGACCTGTTGGGCGATGCCATCCTTCAGTGTGTACAGGCCGCTGTAAATGCGGCCTCCAGGGAGCACAAGGAACAAACTTTTCGAGATCGGATAACAAAGCAACTCGCCCTTAAAAAACTATTGCGAAAATTGAACAGCCATCTTGCGAAGATAAAGGAGATAGAACGGATAATAACCGCCGATGACCTCAGCGACACGAAAAAGGTACAATCCATAAAATCGTTGCTTGAAAACCAGGACGAGCGGGAACAGATTGAGGAACAAATGCGGACAATGGAGCAGGAGGCCAATCGCATCATCAAAAACAACGATTATTATATTCTGAACAGCAAATCCTTGAGGCTCCAAAACAGCGTATCACCGATTGTTAAAGCCCTTGAGTTCGATACATGCGAATCTGCGGATGTAATCATACGAGCAATCGAATATTTTAAGCAAAGGGATGGCAATATTGATTCGAATGCCCCATTAGATTTTCTTGACAGTGATGAACGGAAATTGGTTTTTGACTCCGAAGGCAAACTAAGGGTATCGCTTTACAAGGTCATGTTTTTCCAGCACATCGCCAATTCCATTAAATCAGGGGCGTTAAATCTGAAGCATTCTTTCAAATACAGGACTTTTGAACACTATCTTATCCCCAAGGAACGTTGGCTGAGCGAAAAAGATGAATTGCTTGAGCGGGCGGGGTTGAAAGGCTTTGAGAGCTTTTCCGAATTGATCCCGGACCTCAGTAGTGTCTTAAACAGCCAGCTTGCTGCAACCAACAGAAATATTCAGACCGGCCAAAACGAACACGCAAAAATTGATAAAAAGGGCAACCTTACCGTATCGACGCCCAAAAAAGACAAGATAGCGCTTGATCCGGTAACAGAGTTTTTCCCGAAGGATAGAGTGATCCCTGTGTTTGAAGTGCTTTCAACCATTGATAAGCTATCGGGCTTTACAAGGAGCCTGGAACATCACCAGATTAAGAACGTGCGGAAAGTACCCCCGTCTAACGTATTTTTTGCCGGAATCACCGGGCTAGGCTGCAACCATGGAATAGGCAGGATTTCAAAAATCTCGCGGCACATTAACCTAAACGAACTTGAATATGCTGTTAACTGGCACTTTTCCGGAGATAATCTGATTCGCGCAAACGACAAGGTATTGCAGTTGACTCAGCGCCTTCCATTGCACAAGCTCAAGCGTTCCGTTAAAGGGACGCACACAAGCAGCGATGGCCAAAAATACAATATTCAGGTTGAATCCCTTAATGCCAACTATTCATTCAAATATTTCGGCCAGAAGAAGGGCGTCACCGTTTACGTATTCCTTGATGAAAGCCATCGGCTGTTCTATTCAGTCGTCATCAGCTCTGCGGAAAGTGAGGCCGCGTATGTGATTGACGGCTTGATGCACAATGAGGTTGTGCAAAGCGACATCCATTCAACCGACACGGCTGGCTATTCTGAGGTGATATTCGCGGTGTGCCATCTGTTGGGAATCGCATTTGCCCCCAGGATCAAGAAGTTCAAAAAGCAGCAGCTTTACAGTTTTGAAAAACGATCTAAATTAAAATTGATGGGTTTCAAAATCCTTCCCAGCAAGAGGATCAATTTAAAATTAATCCTTGAGAATTGGGAGGAGATATTAAGATTTATCGCCACCATCAAACTTCGGGAAACGACGGCGTCCCAACTTTTCCGCCGCTTAAGCTCCTATTCACGGCAGCACCCATTATATGCAGCCCTGAAAGAGTATGGCAAAATTATTAAGACATTGTTCTTGCTCAAGTACATTGATGATCTTGAACTGA
>JAJSZO010000184.1:0-3250 GCA_030262795.1 Deltaproteobacteria bacterium
CAAGTGAGGAAAGAGAGCCAGAGATTGGAAAAGGTATTTTTGACCAAGAAGGAAGCCAAGGACTGGGAATCCAAGATGAGGCGAAAGCCTGTCAAAGATTGGAGCAAGAAGACCGTCACGGCCTGTTTGGGTGATTGGGCACAGGTTTATCTCAATGTGGCCAAGGTACGGTTCACAACCAAGACCTACAAGGAAAAGGTTTCGATGTTCAAGCGATTCTTCGAGGTCATCAATCCGGTTCTTCCTGTCTCGGAATTGAAGCCAGGAAATGTGCTGGACTACATTATCAAACAAAAGGAGGCTCGTTCTGGTTATGCCGCCAACAAGGACCGCAAGAATCTGGTCGCTACCTGGAACTGGGGCATGAAATACATGAATCCAACCCTGCTTGGCCCGAACCCGTGTCTTGTAGATAGAATGCCAGAAGTGAGGTCACCAAGGTATGTGCCATCAGAGGAGGACTTCTGGAAGGCATATGCCGTTGCGGAAGGCCAAAACAAGGTGATGCTCATGACGTTCCTGCATCTCGCCGCAAGACGTGGCGAGGTGTTCCGCATGGAATGAACAACGGATGTGGATTTCGCTCACAGCCGCGTCCGGCTATGGACTCGCAAACGCAAGGACGGAGCCTACGAGTATGACTGGCTTCCCATGACCAAGGAATTGCGTAAGTCGTTGTTGTGGTGGTGGGAACACAGGCCGATAAAAGACAAGCCCAATGTGTTCTTGTGTCTGGATGAAACGGCATTCACCCGCGAGTATTACGGCCAGCCCTTCAAATGCAGGATTCATTTCATGCGATGCCTCTGCAACAAAGCCAAAGTAAAACCTTTTGGCTTCCACGCTATCCGGCACCTAACGGCTTCCACACTCTTCAATCAGGGGTATGATGTGGGGGTGATTCAATCCATCCTCCGGCACAAGAACCCCAGTACGACGGAGCTGTATTTGAAGAGCATCGGCATGGAAAGGGTGCGAGACGCCCTGGAAAGCTTGCCCTCCAAACCGGCGGAGGTAGTGTCGATTGACCGAGTTTACGAACGAATGTTAGGAGAATGAAATGAGGGGCCAAAAAAGCAAAAAGCCGTCTGTGGAGCCGTCAGCTTCACAAGCGGCTTTAATGAAAAGGCGTAACGCCTTTAATTTATTGGTGATCCCACGGGGAATTGAACCCCGGTTTCCGGCGTGAGAGGCCGGCGTCCTAACCGCTAGACGATGGGACCATTTGATTGTTAAATTAGGGCAAAGAAAGTTGGAGCATGATTATAGAAAATACCCTGCTTTGTCAAATATTATTTTCTATAACTAATCCCTGTTGATCTTCTTGCCCCTTCTGCAGCCAAAAACAAAATATATTATACCACCGATAAAAGGGATAAGAGCAATCACTCCCCATATCACCTTATATGCCCGTTTACCAAAATTCTTATTAGCTACATCAAATATAGCGAGGCAGGTTATTACGTAAAAAACTATGCCAAGACCTACAAAAAATGTTGTGGTAGTCAATTTTATCCTTTCAACTCAGGTTAATAGTTCGGATATTTTTAAAATAGTATCTACATAGTAGTTACTATGGTTATAATGATAAATGACCTTACAGGCATTTTTTCTGTCTATTCCCGGATGCCATCCGTAATAACTCAGATATGATGCTATGCTAATTATAGCATCAACATGATTAAAAAGATCAACAATTCCATCGCCATTGCCATCTTTCGCAAATGCAAGAATGCTGCTTGGCATAAATTGAGCTATGCCCAATGCCCCCGCAAAAGAGCCATGAATGCAGGCTGAATCAATTCCTTCTCTGTTTACATATTTTAAAAAGGCTTTAAGTTCAGCATAAGCCCATTTTGATTTTCTTTTCGACCACTTATTGAATTCTTTTCTTGTAAAACTGCAAGATTTTGAATTTTTATCCCAAACTATCTCGCGGATGTTTAAATCAGACAAAGAAGCCAGCGTTGAAAGAGTGTTTAAGACGGATCTGTTCCCCATTACTTTTCCAAGTCTTGTTTCAACCAAAATTATAGCAGTTATAATTTTTTTGTCTACACCGTATATTTTTTCCGCTGTTGAAAGCTCTGTATTATATTTCCCCATATAGGTTTTTGCTTTCTTAATAGAGCTTCCGGAAGTGAACTGGTCGTAATTTAAATTAGCTTCTCTATGCACGAAATATTGAGAAACACCCTTAAAATCAAAATAGACTTCTGATCTGTTATATAAATCTACTATCAGGCCTTTATCAAAGCCTTCTTTAACGAGTTTTTCTTGCAGGAATTTGAAATATACTCTGCTGTTATCTGCAAAGATCGGCTTTTGAACGAATGGCACGGTAATTAATATCAGCAAGCTTGCAAGCAGAACTATAATTGTGCTGTAGTTAATTCTAATAGGCATCATTTTATAATATTCCAATCTGTAATGGGGATTCTCCTGAAACATCGCTTTTCAAATGTGGCTATATGGCTGTATCCAGCCAAAATAAGCAATGGCAATGCCTTGTCATAATGCTGACCAACGCTCTCAGGCTTATGAGCATCTGATCCAAGAGTAAAAAAAATCCCCTTTTTAAAACATTTTTTTATAATTTCCATAGAAGGATAAGCCTCATTGACTGGATGATTATATCCGCTTGTATTAAGCTCCAAGGATAAATTCTTCTTTTTTATCTTTGATAAGATCTCATTTATTTCTTTATCAAAGGTTTTTAAAGGCCTCCTTCCAAATTTTTTCAACAGATCAAAATGACATATTAAATCGTAATAATCGTAATCCAGCATCTTATCAAATTTTTCAAGGTAAAGGCCGTAAATATAATCTGTGTCATTTTCTCCCCGACTCCACTTTGAGCCATGAGTTACTACGTCAATACCATCAAGAAAATGCAGAGAACTCCCAATAACATCAAATGAATACATACCTACAATATCTCTGACAAGGTCGGTATGCTCCGGATGAAAATCAACTTCCAGGCCAGCTTTAACATTAATAATGCCGTTGTATTTATTTTTAAGAAGTTGAATTGCCTGAAAATAAAAAGGTACCTCGCCGGGTGTCATGGAAAATTTGTTTGCGGGTTCTGCAATAATCAGATGATCAAGAAAGCATATCTCTTTTAAGCCTGTATTTACGGCTTTTTGTATGTATGCTTCCATGACACCTTCTGCATGGTTGCAAAGGGAGGTATGTACGTGATAATCAATCATATGGGTTCAGGGTTCAGGGTTCAGGGTTCAGGGTT
>JAJSZO010000184.1:3350-5428 GCA_030262795.1 Deltaproteobacteria bacterium
GGGTTCAGGGTTCAGGGTTCAGGGTTCAGGGTTTTGGGTTCACGGTTACCAAATGCCTAAGTTTCTTATAACCCTGAACGGTGAACTTTTGTAACCTGTGAACGATTACCTTGTAAGTATATAAATGACATGATATGAATTTAAATGTCAAACAATAACGATTTATGGGCATGATTAATATGAAAAAAAATTCCAGGACATTTTTTTGCTGCCAGGCATGTGGATATCAAACGCCTAAATGGATGGGGAAATGCCCTGACTGCGGACAATGGAAGACTTTTGTAGAAGAAGTGCAAACATTGAAGCCGTCTCAAGAAGCAAGGCGCAATACATTATCTCTTCAATCAAAACCTGTACCCATTAACTCAATTAAACTTGAGGATGAATATCGTCTGTTAACCGGAATCAGCGAATTTGACAGGGTTTTGGGAGGCGGGCTTGTCCCGGGCACCCTTGTGCTTATAGGTGGTACTCCAGGAATAGGCAAATCCACCCTAATGTTGCAGGCCTTGCACGGCCTTGCAAACATGGGACATAAGGTGCTTTATGTTTCCGGAGAGGAATCAATTAAACAAATAAGCTTGAGGAGCAAACGGCTTTCAACTGTCTCCACCGATTTGCTGGTGGCTTCAGAAATAGATATAGAATCCATACAGACAATGATTGAAGAAACCAGGCCGGATGTGCTTGTCATAGATTCTATACAGACCATGTTTAATGCAGACCTTACTTCTGCCCCTGGAAGTGTAAGCCAGGTCAGGGAGTCAGCCATTAAACTCATGTTCATAGCCAAAAAAACAAGTGTTCCAATATTTCTGGTTGGGCATGTGACAAAAGATGGTGCTATAGCCGGCCCAAGACTTCTGGAACATATGGTAGATACTGTTCTTTATTTTGAAGGCGATAGAAATCATGTTTTCAGAATTCTACGTGCTGTCAAAAACAGGTTTGGATCGACCAACGAAATAGGCGTATTTGAAATGAATGAAACTGGCCTTACAGAAGTTGTAAATCCTTCTGCGATATTTCTTTCAGAACGTCCTGTAAATACACCGGGATCAGTTGTAACTTCCAGTATGGAAGGCACAAGACCGATACTTGTTGAACTTCAGGCTCTGGCCAGCAGTACAAATTTTGGAACACCGAGAAGAACAGTGCTTGGTCTTGACCAGAATCGGGTTGCCCTGCTTGTGGCTGTTATGGAAAAAAAAATAGGTATGAATTTATTGGGGCACGATATTTTTATGAATGTGGCCGGGGGTGTAAAGGTAGATGAGCCGGCCATTGATATGGGAATTATTTCCGCCATTGCATCAAGTTTTTTAGATAAACCTATTTCTGATGCAACACTTGTTTTTGGCGAAGTAGGATTGACAGGTGAAGTCAGAGCTGTAAGTCACGTTGAAACCAGAGTTAATGAAACAAAAAAAATGGGTTTTTCAAAATGCCTTGTACCGGAAAGCAACCTTAAACGCATGACTGAAGTCAAGGGTATAGATGTTATCGGGATCAAAACAGTATCAGAAGCTATCGAAACCTTGTTTTAACAATGCGAAACAAATCAAAAAATATGCGGTGGAAAGATCATTATTCCACACTCGCTAAAAAAGAAAATTTTCCGGCAAGATCGGTTTATAAGCTTAAAGAGATACATCGAAAATACAATTTAATTAAAAAAGGATACAGAATTCTTGATCTGGGTTGCTCACCGGGATCATGGCTTATCTATGCAGCAGAATTGACGGGTAAAAAGGGGCAGGTAATTGGAGTTGATCTGAAACCTTTATCTATAAAGATCCCATCAAACGCCAGGATATATACTGCGGATATTCTCTCTGTTGATGATGAGTTTTATAATAAGTTAACAGGGAAAAATTTTAACGTTATTTTAAGTGATATGTCGCCGGCTACAACCGGAAATAAACATGTTGATGCTGCAAGATCATTTAACCTCTGCGAAGCAGCTCTGTCAATTGCTCAAAGAACTCTGATACCCGGAGGATCGTTTGTTTGCAAGATCTTTCAGGGCGAGGATTTCAACAAATTTTCAGATTCAGTAAAGGCCTGCTTTAAAAAAA
>JAJSZO010000185.1:0-3840 GCA_030262795.1 Deltaproteobacteria bacterium
GCAGGAATACATGTGGTATTTTGAGGATTAAAATTTGCGTCTGACGCAGAAATTGGGAAAATTAGCAGTTTTCGTTCAGGCACTATTTAAATAGCAATATTAAAATTGGCTAAGGAGGTTACTTTTTTTATGAATAATTCTTTAGAAAACGGTTCAGCCGAACATGATGTTGACGATGTGGATTCATCAGAAGCGGCAGTTATACAACAAAACAAAGATGTTGATTCAGATAAAAATGTTGATGATAATACATCGGAAGATGTTCAGAATGCCGATGACAGCATGGCAAACCTGATGGATATGTATGAAGAAAGCTTCAAGCGTTTTGCTGAAGGTGAGCTTGTTACCGGCAAAATAATATCAGTTGATAAGGATTATGTTCTTGTTGATATAGGATACAAATCAGAAGGTCAGATACGCATAAATGAATTTAAAGATGAAAATGGTGAGATACACGTCAACATTGGTGACAAGGTAGAAGTAATGGTTGAATTCTGGGATGAGGAAGAAGAGCGTGTCATCCTCTCCAAAGAAAAGGCAGCCAAGGTTAAAGTTTGGGAAGCAATAAAAAAGACCTATGATGAAGAAGGAACGGTAGAAGGAGTTATTTTAGCTCGTGTAAAAGGTGGTTTTTCAGTTGATATAGGGGTTCAGGCATTTTTACCAGGTTCACAGGCAGATTTGAGGCCTATCCACAATCTTGACGAACTGGTCGGCAAAAACCTGGAATTCAAAATATTAAAGTATAACAGAAAACGAAGTAATATAGTTTTATCAAGAAGAGCCATTCTTGAGCATGAGCGTGAGGCTAAAAGGGCTTCAACACTGGAAGCTATTCATGAAGGCAAAGTCGTTGATGGAGTAGTGAAAAACATTACTGAATACGGTGTATTTGTTGATCTGGGTGGCGTTGACGGTCTTCTTCATATAACAGATATTTCATGGGGTCGTGTTAAACATCCATCCGAACTTTTTTCGGTTGGTGACAAGATAAGTGTAAAGATCCTCAGCCTTGATATGGAAAGAGAAAGAGTATCTTTGGGCATGAAACAACTTGTCGATGACCCATGGCTCGCTGCTGCAGAAAAATATTCAGTAGGTTCACGTATAACGGGGAAGGTTGTGAGCCTGACGGATTACGGAGCATTCATTGAATTGGAAGAGGGCATCGAAGGCCTGATTCACGTTTCTGAAATGTCATGGACAAGAAAAATTCGCCATCCTTCCAAAGTTGTTTCTATTGGAGAAATGGTTGATGCAGTTGTTCTGGATATTAAACCGGAAAGCAGGCGTATTTCTCTTGGAATGAAACAGGTCGTTCCAAATCCATGGGATGTAATTAGTGAGAAATATCCAATTGGTACAACAATTGAAGGCAAGATCAAAAATATAACAGATTTCGGACTTTTTATCGGTATTGATGAAGGAATAGACGGCTTGGTACATATCTCCGATATTTCCTGGACAAAGCGTATTAAACACCCATCTGAATTATACAAGAAGGGCGATATGCTACAGGCTATAGTTCTTGATATCGAAAGGAATAATGAAAGATTTTCCCTTGGTATCAAACAACTGCAAAATGATCCCTGGAAAACTGTAGCGGAACGATATGAGGTCGGCAAAGAGATAACAGGCATAATTACTAATATAACGGATTTCGGAATTTTTGTTGAACTTGAAGAAGGAATTGAAGGTCTCGTTCATGTATCTGAAATCAGTAAGGAAAAGATAAAAACTCCGGTCGGCAAGTTTAAGGTAGGCGATGTTATAACTTCCAAAGTTATGAATATAAATAGTGAAGAAAGAAGAATAGGCCTTTCAGTCAAACGGCTTGAGGTTGATGATGAGCAAAGTCTTCTAAGCGAATATGTAAACAACATGAAGCCTGCAACTTCAACTTTTGGAGAGATCTTACGTGAGAATCTTCAAGACAAGTTGAACGAGAAGTAAGATTGTAACGGTTTATGGTTAACGGTTTACAGTTCACGGTAAACCGTTAATAGCCTGAGTCTGATGAGTTTTGGGTAGCCGTTAACTGTGAACCGTTAACAGCAAACGATTAGTTTAAAAATATATCATGTTCTCCCGCAAACACCCATATCTTTTTTTTATCCTGATAGTTACATCTGTAATATCTGCTGCAATTTTTGGATTATCTCTGCTTTTTATTTTTAGCACAAGAGACGCGGATTTTGAATTTGGAGAAAAAGTCGGCGTTATAGAGATAATCGGTGCTATTACGGATTCAAAGTATATAATTCATAATCTCAAGCGCTTTCGTGAGAATGATTCTATCAAGGCCATAGTTGTTAGAATTGATTCACCTGGTGGTGGTGTGGGGCCTTCACAAGAAATTTTCAGGGAAATAAGAAAGACTTCTGAAAGCAAAAAAGTTATAGCTTCTATGGGTGGCGTGGCTGCATCCGGAGGTTATTATATTGCGGCCGGGGCAGACGGCATTGTTGCAAATCCGGGCACCATAACCGGCAGCATAGGTGTTATTATGGGATATACAAATTTTCAGGAGATTCTTAAAAAAATCGGTATGGTTCCCGTTGTTATCAAAAGCGGTGAGTACAAAGATATAGGATCGCCGGTCAGAGAAATGACAAAAAAGGAAGAAGAAATTCTGCGTAATCTTGCGAATCAAATTCATAAACAATTTATTAAGGCCATTGCAGAAGGAAGAGGTATAGAGCAGTCAAAAGTAGAAAAATTTGCTGATGGACGGATATTTTCCGGAGAAGAGGCAAAAAAACTAGGCCTTGTTGATCGTTTCGGAAATCTTGAGGATGCCATAGAATGGGCAGGACGCATGGGTGGAATAAAAGGAAAGATATCAAGTGTTTATCCTCCAGAAAAGAAGTTTTCTGTTTTAAAATACCTTGTAACTTCATCCTTAAAGGAGTTTGCAAACCGCTTTATCAATTCACATTTGTTTGCTAATTATTTCTAATTATCGCTGCTTTATTCAAAAATACTCACATCGCCTATGCCTTTTCGTATGACTTCAGGCAGGTCGTTTATTAAAGATATTATACTGGAAGGTTGTCCCGTGATAGGCGTCCCCCCGTCAATTACAAAATCTATTCTGGATTGAAAAAAATCATGAATAAGTGATGGGTCGTGAATAATTGAACCATCAGGCATAGTTGCACTGGTGGTAATAATCGGATTGCCTAATTCTTCAACTATTGATAGGCAAATAGCATTGTCAGGCACACGAATTCCGGCGGTTTTTCGTTTAGTTAACATTATTTTAGGAACGAGTTTCGAACCTTCAAGAATAAAAGTATAAGGGCCCGGCAAAAGTCGTTTCATGTTTTTGTAAGCATAATTTGAGACTTTTGCATAATGGCTTATGTTTTTTAGCCCTGAGCAAATAAAACTGAACGGCTTGTTTTTATTACGTTGTTTTATCTGATATATTTTTTTAATAGCTTTTTTATTCATTATATCGCAACCTATTCCGTAATATGTATCAGTCGGATAGGCGATTATACCACCTTTTTTGAGATCTTCAACAACTCTGCGAATTAGTCGTATCTGTGGATTTTTGGCATTTATTTCTATTAGCATAATATTCTCGAATAAATCATTTAGCCTTATTTAATTGCGTTTTATTTTATTGTCAAGAAAGCAAATAAATGATAGATAAAGATGAATTCAGGGATCAGGGTTCAGGGTTAAAAGTCGAGTAACCGTTTACGGTTGACAGTTAACGGTTGATCAAAACATAAAAGCAATCAGTTGTTGCATAATTTATCTAAAAAAACCGTAAACTGTTATCTATTAATTTGATAGTATGGGAATTTCCATTTTTTAATCAATCATATT
>JAJSZO010000185.1:3940-5422 GCA_030262795.1 Deltaproteobacteria bacterium
CTCAACGGCTTAACAGCTCGCCCGATAGGGCGCTAATTAACACTTTCTGGAGAAATTTATGATCAAGATACCACCCGAAGAGACGTATTCTTTTGATGATGTTTTACTGCTTCCCGGCTATTCTGATGTGTTGCCAAAAAACGTGAATATTAGTACCCGTTTGACGAAGAACCTTACTTTAAACCTCCCTATCGTCAGTGCTGCCATGGATACTGTAACTGAGGCTATGACATCCATAAGTATGGCGCGTGAGGGGGGATTGGGTTTTATACATCGAAACATGAGTATAGAAAGTCAGGTTTTGGAGGTAGGTAAAGTAAAAAAATCGGAAAGTGGTATGATTATTGATCCTGTTACTGTTAATCCTGATCAGCCTGTCCATGAGGTGCTTAAAGTTATGGAGGAGTACCACATTTCCGGACTTCCTGTTACAAAAGGAAATCAACTGGTCGGCATTGTAACAAACAGGGATCTGAGATTCGAGACCAATATGGAGAAAAAAGTTTCAGAAGTAATGACCAGTGAAAATCTTGTTACGGTATCAGAGGGAATTAGCCTGGAAGATTCCAAGAAACGGCTTCATGAACACAGAATTGAAAAACTTCTTGTGGTTGATAAAAATGGACGACTTACAGGCATGATAACCATAAAGGATATCGAAAAGATAAAAAAATATCCTAATGCCTGCAAGGATAGCATGGGCAGGCTAAGGGTCGGAGCTGCCGTTGGTGTCGGCCATGATATGGAAGAGCGTGCAGAAGCACTTTTAAAAGCAGGTGCTGATGTTATATTAATAGATACGGCTCACGGTCATTCAAAAAATGTTATAGATGCTGTAAAAAAATTAAAAAGTAATTTCGATGATATTGAGCTGATTGCCGGCAATGTCGGTACTTCGAAAGGTGCTGACAGCCTTGTTGCCGCTGGGGTTGACGGGATAAAAATCGGAATAGGACCAGGATCTATATGCACAACTCGTATAGTTGCGGGTGTGGGCGTCCCTCAGGTTACAGCTATAATGAATTGCAGATCCATATCAAATAAGTCAGGTGTACCTTTGATTGCCGATGGCGGTATAAAATTTTCAGGTGATATTACAAAAGCTGTTGCTGCGGGTGCTCATGTGGTAATGATCGGAGGACTTTTTGCCGGAACAGAGGAAAGTCCCGGTGAATCAATATTGTTTCAGGGCCGCCGCTACAAGTCATACAGGGGCATGGGATCTATTGAAGCAATGAAAAAGGGAAGCAAGGACAGATACTACCAGAGCGAAACAATTGAGGATGACAAGCTGGTTCCTGAAGGCATAGTCGGGCGCGTGCCATACAAGGGTTCTCTTTCTATGAATATTTTTCAGCTCATTGGAGGATTGAGGTCAGGTATGGGATATGTGGGTTGCCAGACTATTGAAGAATTGAGAGAAAAAGCCAGGTTTATCAAAATTACTGCTGCGGGTTTGCGCGAGAGCCATGTCCACGATGT
>JAJSZO010000186.1 GCA_030262795.1 Deltaproteobacteria bacterium
GTACTGGAAAAAGCCAAGAAGATGGCTGAAGCTTAATACTATTTATATACATGAGGGTTAAGGTATGGCTGGAAATATTATATTAGAAGTTGTCACTCCTGAGAAATCTGTAGTTAGTGAGGATGCAAAGATTATTATTGCGCCTGGCTCTCTTGGCGAATTTGGCGTACTCATTGGTCATACTCCTTTTTTGAGTACTCTTAAAGTTGGTTCACTTCGTTATATAGATGAGAGCAATGTTGAGAGATATGTTTTTATCAGTGGTGGGTTTGCCGAGGCGCTTCCGGATAAAGTTACCGTGCTGGCGGAGTCCGCTGAAAGAAGACGTGATATAGATGTTCAACGTGCAAAGACTTCTTTGGAACGAGCCCAGAAACGTCTGGCTGATGTATCCAGGAAAGAAGATTTTGATTTCATGAGAGCAAGAACATCTCTTGAAAGAGCTTTGCATCGTATGAAGCTTGCCGGTGCAAGAGCATAATAATATTAGTTATCTCATATAAGATATCTTGTTATATATATGGAGAAAAAAAGGCAGACCATGTAAATGGTTTGTCTTTTTTTTTGTTCATGTTTCTAAAATTGTAGGTCTTCATAGATTACAGGTAGAAAAATGCAAACCAATATTGACAATGTTGTTGCTGTGATACTTGCTGCGGGTATGGGTACCCGCATGAAATCAAACAAAGCCAAAGTCCTGCATGAAATTATTGGCAAGCCTATGGTAACATATGTTGTGGAAACCGCAAGAAAAGTTGTTGGGAATAATGTAGTACTGGTGATTGGTAATCAGGCCGATAAAGTAAAAAAAATTGTATTTGAAGGAACCGATGTAATTTTTGCCATTCAGGAAAAGCAGCATGGAACAGGGCATGCGGTTTTATGTACACAACTTTATATCCCGGAATATACAGATCAAGTTGTTATTTTATGTGGAGATGTGCCATTAATTACTCCTTATACAATAACACGACTTATTGATGATCATATCAAGGCAATGCGAGATATATCAATTTTGGCAGTTGAAGTAGATAATCCAAAAGGTTATGGCAGAATTTTGTTGGATGAAAATAGAAATGTTACCGGAATAGTTGAGGAAACTGACGCAACCGAGGAGCAAAAAGCTATAAAGATTGTTAATACGGGCACTTACTGTGTTAAAAAAGATTATTTATTTAATTCATTAAAAAAGATTAAAGCGAATAATGTGCAGGGCGAACTTTATCTTACTGATATTATTGCAATAGGGCATGGAGAAGGAAAAAACGTTGGAGTATTGGTTAGCAGAGATGTCAAAGAGGTTATTGGGGTCAATAATTGCGAAGATTTAAAAAAAGTTGAAATGATTATGCGCAAAAGACTATGTAAAACAACTTGACTTTAGTTTATAGCAAATATTATAAATATCGTATAATATAATGAGGTGTAATATTGGATAACACAGTTATTATACAACAATTTGAAGAGATAGAAAATAAAATTGAAGGATTAATTCAGGTTTGTAAATCGCAGGCAGCAGCCAATTCTGAACTTAAAGAAAAAATTAATAGATTAGATGAGGAGCTTCAAGTTAAGATTGAGGCAGAAAACATTTATGCAAAAGAGAGAGATTTCGTTCTATCAAAGATTGATGGTTTATTAGGTAAACTGGGCGAAATTACGGAAACCTGACTTATAACCGGCAGAGATTGTTAACGTAAAGGTATCATACTTAATTCATTGGAACAACTTGTAACAATAGATCTTTTGGGGCAATCATATACTTTCAAAACTGACTCGGAAGTTTTTAAAGCAGAAGAAGTCGCTGATTTTCTTGTAAAAGAAGTTGAGAAGATAGAAAGTCAGCATTCAGTCAAAACTTTAGATGTGACAAAATTTACAATTTTAATCGTAGCTGCTTTGAATATAGCTGATGAAAATTTTCAGATTAAAAAAAGTAATTCAGAGTTTTTAAATGATATTTCTCAACGTTTAAATCGTATAATACGTACATTGGATGAAAATATCGTATAATGATTTATAATGACAAGTTGAGACCAAATGAATACCTTGTTTTTACTAACTACCCCTGCCGTGTTCGTGTTTTGGAAGATGTTCTTTGACCCAACAGCATTTTAAAGGGAGCTTTCTCTAGTTTTGGTGTGCATGTTCTGCTTGTACAGAAAAGCCTAAAGAAACTACAAGGCGCCCACCTTTTCAATTTGGTTCAAAGACCTTTCACACGGCACTCTGGTGGGGGTTTTCTAAATAGCCTTATATTTTTCTTCCAATAATTCTATTCCCGTTTTACCTCATTATTTTTTTCGACAACTTAACAGAATTATCGAAAAATTTTCATTAGAATCAGTTCGTATTTCATGCGATTTTAGTTTGTCGCAGTCCATGAAGCTGTTGAATTGCCTGCAATTTACCTATAGCGGGATAGATGCAGTCCTGAGTCTTCCCGATCGGGCTTTTGCAAAAAATAACATCTAATAATATTAAGTAGTTAAGAATGCGTTAGTGTTGATCTGGAAGATTCAGGGCAGTGAAATCGGCTATATTGTTCTACGCAGATACTTTATTGTATTAGTTTAAACCTTTCATGGGAGATTTATAATGGATGTATATATAGTGCTAACAGGCATAGTTGCCTTTATTGCAGGTTTTGCCATTGCCTATTGGGTGAAAGGAAAAATGGTATTCGAGAAGGTCAAGTATGCTGAAGAAGAGGCCTTGCGAATATTAAATGATGCTCAGCGTAAAGCAGAGGTTTTGTTAAGAGAAGCAAAGATTGAATCTAAAGATATTCTTTACAAGATGAAAGCTGAGTTTGATGCAGAAACGAGAGAAACTAAAAGTGAATTAAAAAAAAGAGAGAACAGGTTGATACAAAAAGAGGAAAATATCGACCGTAAAATTGATCAATTTGAGCGGAAAGAACGAGATTTTACTCGAAAAGAGAAGGTCTTGACCAAGAGAGAGGAAAATATTGAGCAAAGTACGCTGAAATATAATGAATTAATCGAAGAGCAGAAAATCCAGCTTGAAAAGATTTCCGGTTTAACTGCAGGGCAGGCTAAGGAGCTATTAATCAGGGCAATGGAGAATGAAGCGCGATATGAAGGTGCTAAACTTATCAAGAGAATTGAAAATGAAACAAAGGAGGAAGCAGACAAAAGAGCCAAAAAGATAATGGCTACCGCTATTCAAAGATATGCTGGAGATTTTGTAGCTGAACGGACAGTTTCTGTGGTACAGTTGCCAAATGATGAGATGAAGGGACGAATTATAGGAAGGGAAGGGCGTAATATCCGTGCAATTGAAGCGGCAACAGGTATTGATCTCATTATTGACGACACTCCGGAGGCCGTTATTCTTTCCGGTTTTAATCCTGTAAGACGAGAAGTCGCCAGACTTTCTTTGATGAGATTAATATCCGATGGTAGAATACATCCAGCCAGGATTGAAGATGTTGTAAAAAAGGTTGGTCAGGAAGTTGATTTAGTTATAAAGGAAGCAGGAGAACAGGCGGCTTTTGATTTGGGTGTGCATGGTATAAATAACGAGCTGATTAAGTATGTAGGAAGATTGAAATTTCGTACAAGTTATGCGCAGAATGTTCTGCAGCATTCAGTAGAAGTGGGTTTTTTGTGCGGTATTATGGCTTCCGAATTGGGACTTAATTCGAAATTAGCAAAACGTATGGGATTGTTACATGATATTGGGAAAGCTATAGATCACGAGGTAGAAGGGCCGCATGCAGTAATTGGTTCTAAACTCGCCAAAAAATTTGGCGAAAATTCCAGGGTCGTACATGCTATTGCAGCTCACCATGAAGACGTGCCACCTAATTCTGTATATGCGCTATTAGTACAAGCAGCAGATGGCCTTTCAGGCGCAAGACCAGGGGCACGTAAGGAGTTGCTGGAAAATTATATTAAAAGGCTGGAAGATCTTGAGAAGATAGCGAATTCATTTAAAGGGGTCGCCAATACTTACGCAATTCAAGCTGGAAGGGAACTCAGAGTTATCGTTGAAAGTAACATTATTTCAGATGAGGAGGCTGTTCTTCTTAGCAGAGATATTGTAAAAAAGATTGAAGAATCGTTAACTTTTCCAGGACAGATCAGAGTTATAGTCATACGTGAAACCAGGGCAGTGGAATATGCAAATAAATAGAATTTGTAAAGGTTTACGGTTCACGGTTTACGGTTTACAGTTCACGGTTTTTTCAATGAACTATGCAATGACTGAAGTATTTTAACCGTGAACCGACAACCGTGAACTGACAACCGTGAACTGACAACCGACAACCGTTTGATCCAATTGAAATTTTTAAATATTCAAAAATCAGGTTATTTGTTATGAATAATATAATTGATATCCTTAATGAAAGAGGATTTATTGAGAATACAACTCACGATAAAGAGTTGAACCGATACTTGGAAGATGAGAACGTAACGTGTTATATCGGTTTTGATCCAACTGCATCCAGCTTGCATGTTGGGAGTCTTGTTCCTTTAATGACGCTTGCTTACATGCAAAAACACGGATATCGTCCGATTGCTCTTGTTGGTGGCGGGACCGGGCTTGTCGGAGATCCAAGCGGAAAGACCGAAACAAGACAGCTTCTTAATGCGGAAAGCATTGAAGAAAATATATGTGGGATTAAAGAGCAAATTTCAAGTTTTATAGACTTTAGTGATGGAAAGGCTATTTTATTGAATAATGCTGATTGGCTCTCGCAGTTAGAATATATTCCATTTTTAAGAGATGTAGGGAGACATTTTTCAGTCAATCGTATGATAAAGGCCGAAAGTTATAAAATGCGTCTCGAAGCTGAAGAAGGTCTTAATTTTATTGAATTTAACTATATGCTCTTGCAGGCATATGATTTTTTAGAACTTTTTGATAAATATGGATGCAGGCTACAGCTTGGTGGAAGCGACCAGTGGGGTAATATCGTTTCCGGCATCAATCTTATTCGACGTATGCGACAGGAAACTACATTTGGTATAATTTTGCCATTAATTACAACCAATAGCGGCGAAAAGATGGGGAAAACAGCCAAGGGAGCTGTTTGGCTTGATAGTGCAAAAACGACACCATATGAATTTTATCAATACTGGATAAATACAGATGATCAAGATGTTGCAAGATTTATGGCGCTTTATACTTTTTTACCTATGGATGAGATCCGTGCTATTGAAAATTGCGATGAAGTAGATGTGAACGGGGCTAAAGCTGTTTTGGCTTTTGAAGTTACACAGCTTGTTCATGGAAG
>JAJSZO010000187.1 GCA_030262795.1 Deltaproteobacteria bacterium
AACGTGAACAAAATATATAATATTTGGAGAAATCTATTATAATGTCAACACTTAATATTGTGACATATCCTGACAAATTTTTAAGACTGTCTGCTGCACCTGTTAAAGATATAGCTGGAACTATTCAGAAGATGATTGAAGACATGGCTTACACAATGTATGAATCAAAGGGTGTCGGCCTGGCTGCAATACAGGTAGGGTTCGATAAGAGCCTGATTGTCTATGATGTTTCTCAAGGTGAAGGGAAGAGATCCATTCAGGTTCTCATAAATCCCAAAATTATCGAAAGTCATGGTCGTATAACATCAGAAAAGGAGGGTTGTCTCAGTGTTCCGGATCTAAGGGCAGACGTAAAACGCGCTGAATCCGTACTTGTTGAAGGTTTTAATAGAGACGGAAATCCCAGGAGAATTGATGCTGAAGGACACCTTGCTATAGTCTTGCAACATGAAATTGATCATTTAAACGGGATCTTATTTATAGACCATCTAAGCGTATTAAAAAAAGAACTTTATAAGAGACACATTAAAAAAAAAATAAGGGGGAAATAGTGCGTAATCGAAAGCTCAAAATTATCTTTATGGGAACTCCCGAGTTTGCTGTTCCTTCCCTAAAGGAATTAGACAAAAACCACTATGATGTAACATTAGTTGTAACTCAGCCTGATCGACCAAAGGGACGAGGCCGCAAAGTAATTCCTTCTCCTGTTAAAGAAACTGCAATAAGTTTAGGATATGAAGTAATCCAGCCTGTATCTATTAAAACAGATAGTTTTAGAGAAATTATACGAAAGCATAAACCGGATATATTTGTTGTAGCAGCATATGGTCATATTCTCACAAAAGATATACTTGAAATTCCGGAAATAGGTTCAATTAACATTCATGCATCTCTACTTCCGGAATATCGTGGCTCTGCACCAATCCAGTGGGCTATTATAAACAGGGAAAGAAAGACCGGAGTAACAACAATGTTTATGGATGAAGGGCTGGATACAGGAGATATACTTCTTTCCTCAAAATTAGAAATTGCTCCGGATGACACATCAGCAACGCTTCATGACCGTCTGGCAAAACTTGGTGCGTCTCTTCTTATAAAAACAATAAAAAATATTGAGACTGAAGAGATAATGCCTATTCCTCAGGATCACAAAAAGGCTACATATGCACCATTACTTAAAAAGAACGATGGGCATATAACTTGGAAAAAGTCTGCTGAAGATATTGAAGCATTTATACGAGGGATTACTCCATGGCCTGGTGCCTTTACGTTTTACGGCAATAAACGTCTCAAAATCTTTTCGGCCAGGCCGATCTTAACGGATAGCACTGTTGCTCCCCCTGGTACAGTAATAAAAGGCTTTACAGATGAACTCAGGATCGCAACGGGTAAAGGAACTCTGTCTATTTTAAAAATTCAGGGCGAATCAGGCAACCAGTTGTATATTAAAGACTTTTTGCGCGGATGCTCAATACCTCCCGGATCAATTTTAAACTGATATAGGCTTTCAGATAATTAATTTCACTGCGTTATCAGTCGTCGACGTATAACCAATACGCCTTCCTCCTTCTGGCCTTGTGAAATTAATTATCTGAAAGCCTATAGAATCGGTCAACCATTCACTCGACCAAATTCGGAACGAACTGGAGCTATATTTTTGGATTATACACGCAATACTGCGTTATTTATATTAAATACTCTTGATAGAGGACAAAAAACTCTTGATAGAATATTAGACGAAGATATAACTGACAAAGAGCAATGTCTTTCAAAAAGAGATCGTGCTTTGGTTAATGCCCTGGTATACGGTGTTATCAGGCGGCGAGGTACGCTTGACTGGATAATAGACTATTTTTCCAATACCCGACTAAACGCAATAGATTCGAATATTTTAAATATTCTTCGTCTTGGACTCTTTCAGGTAATTTTTTTAGATAAAATACCGGTATCCGCTGCTGTAAATACATCTGTAGAAATGGCCAAGTCATCTACTTCGCCGAAAGTTGTTGGATTTGTGAATGCGGTATTGCGCAGTTCCGCGAAAGGTTATAAAAAAGTTCCCTTCCCTGATCGGAACAAAGATTCTGTAAAAGCATTGTCAACAGCAAAATCATTTCCGGAATGGCTGATAAAAAGATGGCTTGATTGTTTTGGCTTAAAAGAAACTGAAGTGCTCTGCGACGCAGTAAATAATATTCCCCCCATAACTGTACGTACAAATAATCTGAAAATTTCCCGCGACGATTTGATAAATAAACTCGAATCAGACGTAGAATTAATTGACTATACAAGTTATTCGCCGAATGGAATTTGTTTTTTCAAACCAAAACTGCCTGTTTCAAAAATGAAAGCATTTAAGAACGGCTGGTTTCAGGTTCAGGATGAAGCAGCCCAGCTTGTAACGTACCTTTTGAATCCACAACCAGGTGAAACCATTTTAGACGCCTGTGCAGGTTTGGGTGGAAAAACAGGCCATATTGCCCAGATGATGAAAAATAAAGGCAAAATTGTGGCCATGGATAAAAACAATGAAAAGCTTCTGCGGCATAAGTCTGAAATGAAACGACTGGGGATTTCAATTGTTCAAACCTGTATACACAATATAAACAAACCTTTTGACAAAAATTATATTGATAGATTTGACCGGATTTTATTAGACGCACCTTGCTCGGGGTTAGGCGTTCTGAGGAGAAATCCGGATATCAAGTGGTTAATGTCAAAAAAGAATTTAATACATTATAAAGAAAAACAGATGAGATTGCTTGATATTTTATCGCACCTTGTTAAACCTTCAGGCATTTTGGTTTATGCTGTATGCAGCACGGAACCTGAAGAAAATGAAGAAGTTATAAAAGTTTTTTTAAATAAACATCCTGAGTTTGTTGTTGAAAAAAAACCTGATGGACTTCCTTTTAATATACGTTCTCTTGTTAATAAAAACGGATATCTTATAACTTTGCCACATATAAATAATATGGATGGTTTTTTTTCAGTTTGTTTAAGGAAAAAATTATCATAAGACTATCAAAAATATCATTTTTCTTTATTTTATTTGTTCTAATTTTAACGGTAAGCGCCTATCTTACCTTAACGTTTATAATTAAGAGTGAGGATAAGGTTGTCGTCCCTGATCTTGTTGGAAAGGATGTGGTGTTAATCCTCGAAATGCTGTCGGATCTTGGACTTAACACAAAGATTAAAGGGTCTGAGTACAGCAATAGCATACCAAAAAACCATGTGATTTTTCAGGAACCCGAACCTGGTTCTGAAATAAAAAAAAGACGTGATGTAAGAATTATTATATCAAAAGGCACGAAAAAAATTTTGATGCCGAATTTAAAAGGACTTTCACTACAGCATGCTCGCTTAATTATAGAAGAAAATGGTTTGAGCCTGAACAAACTATCCAATACATATAGTAAGAATACAAAAAAAGACGAAATTATTTCTCAATTTCCTTCGCCTGGAATAATAATTAAGCGAGAAGCATTTGTAAACCTTCTCGTCAGCACAGGTATAAGGCCGAATATATATAAAATGCCTGATATTAAAGGGCAATCTCTTGAAGAAGCAATATCTTTAATTGAAAGTTTTAATCTTTTGCCCGGGGAGATAAAATTTCTTTTTATTGAAGAAAAAGCTGAAAATACAATTATCGACCAATTACCTTTATCGGGACATATAGTAATTGAGGGAACACATGTTAATATTACCATAAACAGGAAAGCAGGTAACAAAAACCATAAATATTTATGCAGCACAGAGGGCGTAACTCTTTTTAAATACAGGCTTAAATACGGATTTTTAAAAAAACATATCCGTTTAAGATTAAACATCTTTGGAGTTTCAAATGATATTTTCGATAGTTTCATGGAACCCGGTGAAGAAATCTGGACTTTAATTCCAAGAAATAAAGATGCAACTATTCTTCTGTATGAAGATGCCAGGCTAATTAAAACCGAAGTTTTTGACTCGTGGTAATATTGTAACTACTTATATTCGGCGCAAAAATTTCCTATAGGTTCGGGTAACCGATGCCTTTACCCGGAACCTGACCCCAAAAACCCGCGCGTTTTTTTCTTTAGCTATTTCAGAGCAAAATTTTGCTTTTGCCAAGTGCTCATTGCTTTTGGGGCAGGTGACCAGATGCCTTAATCAACGGCTTTGCCTTGGGTGGAGGCCTTGAATTGGCTGAATCTTGTATGTTGAGAGTTGCAGTCACCTCTGCAAAACTTGGTCATCCAGAAGTCCGGATTGGTGCTGTTGCCGGCTGGGGAGGTACAACACGGTTACCTCGCCTCATTGGTAAAAGCCGAGCAGCGAAAATGCTTCTTACCGACAAAATGATAAATGCAAATGAAGCGCTTCAAATGGGTTTGGTTAATCGTGTCACTGAGCCAGAGATTATAAAAAGTGAAGGAGAAAAGTTAGTAAAAGAAATTATGCAAAATTCTCCCATTGCTGTAAGTCTCACTTGGGAGGCCGTTCGTAGAGGCTTGGATTTGTCAATTGATGAATCAGCCAATTTGGGAGCAGACTATTTTGGTTTGATCGCCTCAACTGAAGATTTCAGAAAGGGAACCAAAGCATTTTTACAAAAACAAACAGCAGAGTTTCAAGGCAACTAATATGCTAAAATTAAACAATTTTGCAATGGGGTCACCCATTAAAGGGCCTGTCAAGAGAAAAAACAGCTCTCCCTCCGAAAAAATACACTTTTTTTCGCTTGTCCTCTCACTTTCGTTCCAGCACAGCCTCGCTTTATTGTCACCTTTTTTCGCACCTGTTATTTCTTTCTTATCGGTTCCGGGTCAGCATTTCACTGATCCGCACAGTCACCCATCCGCAATGTCATTCAATTTTATTTTTTCTCTCATTATCTTTCTGGAATCATTATCTAAATTTTTTGCTTGACTTTTTTACTTTGCCATGAGAACCTAATAATACGCTATTGTTCCTATGTGAAAAAATGACAAAGGTTTAAGAAATGGCAAATATTATGGCTATGTTCGCGTTAAGTGTGGAAAAAAATAATCAAATTTTTTGAATAGCTGATATGTATCACTTTGAGCAATAGTTTACTGTATTGATAACCTATTGAAAAAACAGAAACTTTTTAGAAATTCCACACTTAACGCGAACATAGCCAATATTATATCAAAGATAGATTCTGTTAAGATGCAGGAGATAATTACTTATACAGAATACTTTCCAAATTTATCACGCAGAAATCTTGCAAATACTATCTGTGAGAATCTT
>JAJSZO010000188.1 GCA_030262795.1 Deltaproteobacteria bacterium
TAATTAGGATTAATATAGGGACTTATGGGGGAACTTCCGAGGCAACGATAAGCCCAATTGATTCTGATAATGACGGCTTAACGGATTATCTGGAAAACACAGGTTGTACAGATCCATTTGATGCCGATAGCGATGACGACGGTATCTCAGACTGCGCGGAAGATGCGAACCATAGTGAGAGTGGTAGATGAAGGCGAGACCGATCCGTGTAATGTTGACTCAGACGGCGACGGAGTAACAGATTCAGAAGACAAGTGTGAAAGCCACGACGACGCTGTTGATACTGACGGTGACGGCATTCCTGACGGCTGCGATGATCTGATTGACTCAGACGGCGACGGCTATCCGACAGCAACTGACTGCAACGACAACGATCCGAACATCCAACCTGGTGCAGTAGAAATTTTCTGTGATGGAATCAATCAAGACTGCGACGGTGTAGATGAAACATGCCCCGGGATATTTTCTTTGGAAACCGGCGAGGTGAGTGTGGATCATAACTGGAACTGAGCCCGGGAATGATCTCTATTTGGTTTTTGGCGAACGGAAATCACTTCTATTTTTTTAATCGACTTTACATGCCGGTCTGCCATGAGATCGCCTGGCTGCACCAGAACGAATTTTCCCCCTTTTTCAATGGGCTGACCGTTAATTCTGTCCGCAACAATCATGCGCTCTCCCGCGGGATTGAAAAATATCTCTCCATACGAAAAAAGAGCTCGGTAACCGTCAGGGGCAGAGACCAGGAATACCTTGCACAAATCAGGCACTATTTTGGCCTCGTCAAGGATAGCCTTGAAACAGGCCCCTTCAACCTTGTCAATTCCATGATACCCCTTGCCCTCTCCCAAATGTTTTACCTTCATTGCTTTTCGTGGATAAGGTGACAAATCTTTGAAAGTCAAAGTTTTCCCCACTGTGTCCCTTATGGTGAACTCGGGGGAAAAAAGTTTTTTTAGTTTTTTTGCAGGCATTTTCGGGCGCAAATCCAGGACCTTGATTGACATGACCTCTTCTAAGGAACGATCCGCATATGTATCACCGCTTATCACGAGTTTCGGAAACCCGATTTTCCGTTGAAGCTGGTCCAACCGGGGTTTATAGACTTCAGGAGCGTGGCAGGCCTTGCAATCATGGTGCGGCATTATCGGGACTGCCGAAGTGGCCACAATGATCTCGCTCGGGTTCCTGTAAAACACTTCTCCCCAGGAAAGGGCGATCTGCTTTCCCTGCTTGCTGCGCACCAGAATTGCAAGGTCTACTCTCTTTGAAAAGGCTGTCTCTTCTTTTTCAATTGAGGCAAGTTCAAGCAGGGTTCTTAATGGGACGCCACTGTAATAGAACACACCATGGTATCCACCATCCTCTGTCACTTCATTGAGTTGAACCTGGATGGATTGATACCTGTTAAGGTCTTCAACGGTCAGGTTCGAAGGCTGTTTGACCAGGCCGGTGATGCTCAAGATGGACGGAGAAGCAGAAAAACTTTCAGCAGCACAAAAGAGCGCGCCAAATAATAAAAGCCATGCGATTTTTTTTTTCATGCCGAAATTCTCCCTATCAGTATCTTAGTGTCAATCCTGCCAGAAAGTT
Source organism: Deltaproteobacteria bacterium (assembly GCA_030262795.1). Lineage (GTDB taxonomy): Bacteria > Desulfobacterota > Desulfobacteria > Desulfobacterales > ETH-SRB1 > B13-G4. Next base: position 1,594 of record JAJSZO010000188.1, read on the forward strand.
TCTTCCCGGCATCGGTCCGCTCCCCTCATCATAGTTTTTGTCGGTTATATTTCCCACATCAAGAAAGAGTTCTGACCCTACGCCCCATAGTCTGCCGAGTTTCTGGCTGACACTGGCATTGATCAGAAAGAAGTCGGGGCATTTCCTGGTTTCGTCGTCATACTCAAACTGTCTCTGGGTGTACGATGCCTGAAGATTCGTGGAAAGGCCGAAGGGAAATTCATAACGCAGATCAAGGTTCAGCCTGTGCCGGGGTCTTCCTTCCAGTTCCCTGTCTTCATTTTCTTTGTCCTTGGTTGTGAGATAGGTATAATTTGCCCCAACCCAGAAATGCTCCGTGATATTCATGTCAATGTTCATCTCCACCCCTTGGATGCTGGCCTTCCCTATATTCACGTAAACCCGTTCGCCCGCAGTGGTTTCTTGATCAATCATGTCGTCAATATCGTTATAGAAGCAGGCAATCGACCCTTTGAGAGATGTAGTAAAATAGTGTTCCGCTCCAACCTCATAGCAAATGGTCTTTTGGGGATCAAGATCGGGATTTCCCCCGGCATGCTTGCTATATAATTCCTTTAGTTGGGGAAACCTGGTTTTTTTCCCAATTGAGGCATGCAAAATAGTCTCATCGGTGAGGTCAAATACCACTCCTCCCTGAGGATTTATCGTATCAATACTGCCCGGCACCGGTTGATCGTGTGCCTCCTTTGGGTCATAGTAGTCATAGCTCACACCAAAAACAAAGGATAACCTTTCCGTAGGCCTGATTTCATCCTCAAGGGCAAAGGTGTAAGTGTCTGCTTCAGATTCCTCTTCCGGCTGCCATCCCGGACTGTCTCCATCAAGATAGTCTTTTTGCTTATGGTTGTTCTTGATATAATTGAATCCTATCTTTAAGAGACTTAATTTGCCAAAGTCAAGATATGTATGAAGCTCTCCCCCAATTGAGTAGTCGTCGTACTCGCTCTCCTCGAACCACTTCTTTTTTGTCTGATGATCATCATCCCAGCTCACGTCAACAATTGTATCCTCGTGGTCTACATAAAAAGCCCGTGCTTTAATTGTTAGCAGCTCATTAAACTTTTTTTCACCTACAAAATTGAGGTGCCACTGGTCCCACCTGGAAAATGCCCAGTAACGGCTGTATTCCGTAGGACATCCCCGCTCATTATTATGGTAGTCAAAAGAGAGATAAACCTTTGTGTCTTTATCAGGTTCATAGCCGATTTTGGCATTCACGGTCCTCTTTATGTAATCACTTAAATCCCGTTTTCCTCCGTCTTCATGGTATTTTGAATCCTTTCCTACCCACTTGCTGTTCTCATCAAAATCGTCCGATAGCCTGAACCCACCGGATTCCCGATAACCGTATGTGAGCCAGTAGTTGAACTTCCCTGCTGTAGCGCCATGATTAAAGATGTAATTCCTGGTGTTATAGTCACCAAAAGAGGTGGTAAATTCGGTGACCGGTTCCTTGCCGCCTTTTTTGGTGATGATATTTATTACCCCACCCATGGTATTGGCCCCATAAAGGACAGAAGATGCACCCTTGGTAACGGTAATTTTGGCAATTGAGTCCACGGGAATAAGGGAAAGATCCAGGGATCCAAAGTAGGTCTCATGGGCCGGAACTCCATCAATCAGGACATTCACATCTTCTTGACTAAATCCCCTGATATTCACAAAAGACTGGCCCTTTCCCCCTGTTTGCACATCAACACCAGGGATATGATCTAATGCCTGGGCTACTGTCTGTGCGCCTTGGGCCTTGATATCCCGGGCGGATATCTCGGTCACGGTTGTTGCAAGACTCACTGCCTCTTTCTTTGCGGTCACCACCACCTCCCCCAGTTCAAACACCGAAGCCCCTGCCTCTTTTTCCTGAGCAAGGGAAGGAATTGCTATAAAGAAAATAGAAATAAACGAACAAACAATTGCCAGACCATACTTTTTAAACATAACAAATTTCATCCCTTTCACTTTCTTCTTCACAACTTTTCTCCTTAACTCAATCTTTTCCGACCTGGATTATGCCAGGTCATCATCAGATAGATGCCTATGCCTACGATCATTAAAGGATAACTAATTAAAAAAACACCTGAAACAGGATTTTTAGAGATAACAAAGATTACGCCCGGTTTTCCGACCTTTATATCGCCGCGTCGAGTGCTGGGTGGCGTGAACCTCTTTAATGTGACCTGGATGCTTTTACTGCGCATCGGTTTTAACATGTAAACCCGGCTACGGCATATTTCCCGGCCCTGCTTGCTCAGCACAACTTCTGCATAGTTTGAACGGTAGTGGAATTCATTCCCGGTTAATTCCCTTTTTGATTTCTTGAGCACGCCGGGATCATCCATAAAATGGATTTTTACAATCCTTACTTCGTGGCCGTCCTCAAAGCGAAACACCTGACCCTCACTAAGTCGAACAGCATCGTGCCGGTAGCCGAGCATAAATCCACACAAATGGCCCAATGCGACCAGCCCGAAAAGGATATGCACAAACAGCATAAGGACTTTTGGACCATTGAAACGTGTGATGATGAATTTAAAAATTTTGTTCCATGAGCAAAAGACCAGATTGATCCCCAGAAAAGTTACTACTACACACAGTCCTACAAACCATAACTTGAGTAAAAAAAAACCGTTGTCCGGCTCTGTAAGCCAATGTCTGACTATAGTGCCGTTCATCAAGTAAAACCCTTTGGAAAAGGTTTCAGATCCCGCAAGCAAGATGCCCCAGACAAACCACAGTAACAGGACTACCAGAGTCCAGGTCGCAAAATGGAGAGAGGATAATTGGTCGGAAATCTTTTTCATAACACGATCCGGATTAGTGTCAGGGCCAGCATGACAAATCCGCTCATACCTCCTAAGAGCGATCTGAAACTTTCTGACCGGTAGTTTTTGCCTGGGATATGAAACACCAGCATAAGATAAAGCACGATGAGAGTGGACTGGAAGAAGCCCGCACTCCATCGCCAAAGGTCACCCCATCCGTTCTGGCACCAGATAATGCCCACATACTCCCCTGCAAGAAAGAATATAGCGCTTAGAAGCAAATAATTTCTTCCTGTTTTAGACAGCTCATTTGTATGCGCATCCCTGCTTCTTTCTACTCGGAACTGAATGAACTGAGCAGAAGAAAAAAGCGCTAACGCAAGAGCGACTCTTCGGAATGCGTGAAAAAGCACAACATAAAGATTGTCGTGAGCGTAAGAAAAAAAGGAGGGGGTCTTTGAGGAAAAAAGAGTAATTCCAAGAAGTACCATGATCTCCAACCATATCCAAATTCTTACACAGGGAAAAGCATCCTCGGGTTTAGAGCAGAAAATTCCCAGCCCCCCGAGAACGAAAGTTACCAGCAGGAAAGACTCGAACAGATTAAAGACAGGCAAATGCCCGGAGGAGACTATGATCAAGGTCAAAGCTGCAGCATTCGCAGTCAACGCTATTAAGCCAAGCCATTTTTCTGCGCTTTTTAAATTCAAAAACGCCAGAGTAAATGTTGAAGCGTATAATAGAAAAGTTACCAAATAAATGTAATAAAGAAGATTTATCATATCTTTACATCAGCCATGGTGACTTAGGAACGAGGTTTAAATAACTTCCCCATTCTTGAATCTCAGCTTCAGGACGCCTTTGCCCGATCTGA
>JAJSZO010000189.1 GCA_030262795.1 Deltaproteobacteria bacterium
GTAGGAAAACAGGTTGCGTTCGGGTTTGGAATTGTGCTGCTACTCTTAGGAATTATCGGCATAACAAGTTACTCCGGCATTGGCGGGATTGTAACAAACGCAGTGAACATGATTAACGGCGAAAGTATTATAGGCGAAATGAAAGCAAGAGAGATTGATCATCTTAATTGGTCAGGTAAAGTGACTAATTTTTTGCAGGACAAAGATACTAAGGAATTAAAGGTTGAGACCGACCATACAAAATGCCGGCTCGGAAAGTGGCTGTATGGCGAGGAGCGAAAAAACGCCGAAGCTGCTATACCGGAGCTCGCGCCCCTATTTAAAGCAATGGAGGAACCACACGAACGTCTCCATCATTCTGCAATTGAAATTGCTGAAAAGATGAACAAGCTGGATGTGGAAAAAGCCATGACCACCTTTTATCGTGCTGAAGTGGCGCATCTCAACTGGTTAGATAAGCTAATGCATGAGATCCTTGAAGAAAAGGCTTCTTTGTCCGTGGAACTTGATCATACAAAGTGCGCTTTCGGCAAATGGCTTCATGGAACTGAGGCAGCAGACATGGCAAAGGAATTTCCTGCGTTTGGAGCTTTGTTTCAAAAGATCAAAGAACCGCATCGTTTAATCCATGATTCAGGCAATTTGATAAATGAAAAGCTTGCCGTTAAAGATTATGATGAAGCGTTTGCGATTGTAAACAACAGAATTCAGCCAAATTTTGAAAAAGCGGTCGCTATTTTAACTGAAGCACGCAACCTGGCAAGAGATTTCAAGAAAGGCCAGGATGAGGCCGGCAATATATTTGTCAGGGTAACCGAGAAGAACATGCACGAAGTGCAGGAAAAAATGCATCAGGTTGAAGATACGACTGAAAGAAACATGACTACCCAGCAGGTACTTCTATCAGGAGCCAGCAGGTTAAAGGTTATAATCACGATTGTCGGCAGCATTGCCCTTGTTCTCGGCGCTGCACTGGCTTTCTTTATTGCCAGAGCCTTAGTGCGGTCTCTATCCAATATTACAGAGGCTATGAATGAAGGCGCAGGCCAGGTAGCCTCAGCTTCGAGCCAGGTCTCATCGGCAAGCCAGTCTCTTGCCGAAGGATCATCCGAGCAGGCAGCCTCAATCGAAGAAACATCATCATCACTTGAACAAATGTCCTCAATGACCAAACAGAATGCAGATAATGCGGGCCAGGCGGATAATCTTATGAAAGAAACCAGCCATGTGGTATCAGATGCCGAGTCTTCAATGTCTGAGCTTACCACGTCCATGCAAGAAATTTCTACCGCAAGCGATGAAACCCAGAAGGTTGTCAAGACAATTGATGAAATAGCATTCCAGACCAATTTATTAGCATTAAATGCAGCAGTAGAAGCAGCCCGTGCAGGCGAGGCAGGAGCAGGTTTTGCAGTAGTAGCGGAAGAGGTCAGAAATCTTGCGCTCCGCTCTGCCGAAGCAGCCAAAAACACTGCTGAGCTGATAGATGGAACGGTAAAAAAAATCAAGGGCGGATCAGAGTTGGTGGCACGAACCAATGATGCATTCAGCAAGGTTGCGGAAAGCTCTTCCAAAGTAGGAGAACTTATTGCTGAAGTTACTGCAGCATCAAATGAACAGGCCCAGGGTATTGAGCAAACAAACACCGCGGTAGCCGAGATGGACAAGGTAACCCAGCAAAACGCAGCAAATGCTGAAGAATCCGCATCCGCGTCTGAAGAGCTGAACGCACAGGCAGAGCAGATGATGGGGATTGTAAGAGAACTGTCAGCCATGGTTGGCGGAAGCAGTAAAGGAACAGGGATCAGGGGTCATGGATCAGGGGTCAGGGATCAGGGATTAGGGATCAGGGATCAAAAAAAAGCTCTTCCGGTTTTTGCGAAAAAGGCCGGAGTCCCTGCAGTTCGCAAAGCAAAACCGGCAGAGATCAGCCAGGGCGGAGAAGTGAGGCCTGAACAGATAATTCCTTTAGATGATAGCGATTTTAAGGATTTTTAAGTGGTCGAGCAGGGATGGTGCCTGGCACGACCGGCAGTGGGCAAAAAGCGCTACGGTCAATAATAAAATAGTTATTACGAGGTCTGAAAAAGGAGCATTATGGACATAAAAAAATTAGCGGAAAATCTGGAACTGGATTTAGAGGAGTTTAGTGAGATTTTTGAAATCTATATAGAAACCACTTCCTCTGATCTTCAGGAACTCAAAGCTGCACTTCGAGATGGAGATGCAAAAAGAGCTCACGAAAAAACCCATTCTATCAAAGGATCTTCAGGGAATCTGGGCATTGACGAACTGTATGAACTGGCCAAACAGATTGATGACCGCGCGCGTGTTAATTCCTTGAACGGGTTGGAAGATCTGGTTAGAAATTTTGATGAAATATATAAAAGATTGGTGGAAGAGTTTGAAAAGAGTAGAAGTAGTTGAGTCCGGGAAGGAAGGAAAAAAATGATAAAAGTATTAATTGTGGACGATTCAGCGGTTACTCGCCTGATTATGACCAAAATGCTGTCAAAATACGAAAATATTGAGATAATCGGAACGGCTGCTGATGTTTATGTTGCCAGGGACAAGATTGTCAAGTTAAGGCCGCATGTTATCACCCTTGATATAAGCATGCCGAAGATGGATGGGCTTTCGTTTCTTGCAAAACTGATGCAGCATTACCCTATGCCCGTAGTTGTCTTTAGTTCTTTAGCAATCAAAGACGGAGAAATAGCTCTTAAGGCCATGGATCTTGGGGCTGTGGAAGTCTTTTGCAAACCTGGAGAGGAGTCTGCAAGGGATGTTTATAAAAATCTGGCCAAATCAATCCAAATTGCCGGATTAACACAAATCATCAAAGATAATCAAGGATCGCCATCTTCATTTAAGGAGTCCGAAACAAAGCCTGTTTTGGTTCAAACAACAAAAAAGGTGATCGCCATAGGCGCCTCAACCGGTGGAACCAAAGCCATAGAGGCCGTGCTTACAACAATGTCGGCGACCTCTCCGGGGATAGTGATTACGCAGCATATGCCGGAAAAGTTTACGGACGCATTTGCCAAGAGGCTTGATAAAAATTGCCGGATAGAAGTGCGTGAGGCTCGCAATGACGACGATGTTGTTCCGGGTGTTGCTTTAATAGCTCCTGGTAATAACCATATGCTTCTTAAGCAAAACAACGGGGGTTATGTAGTAAAAATAGTTGACGGACCGCGTGTTCAATACCAGCGCCCGAGCGTTGATGTCATGTTCCGGTCGGTTGCAGAAAGCGCGGGCGCCAATGCCGTTGGCGCACTCCTGACCGGCATGGGTGCTGATGGCGCTGATGGGCTTTTGGCTATGCATCAAAAAGGAGCCTTCACAATAGCTCAGGATGAGAAGACATGTGTTGTATTTGGCATGCCTAAAAAAGCCATAGAACTCAACGCTGTTGATCAAGTTGTGCCGCTTACAAAGATTTCTCAGGCATTGATCGTTGAACATTGAACAGATCATTGAACATTTATCATTGATCATTGGAAAGGAGGTGACTGGGGATACTAATGGGCGCATACAGAACATTGGAAGAATTGATCATTGATGGCTACCAATGTAAGGCGGGACAGATGCTTTGGTGGATTCGTCGCTTTTCCACTCGTTCCCATGCTCTGCCTGGGAATGCATATAGTGAGGCTCTGCCTCTCATATATAAGCGGCTGTATTTATATGAGGCAGAGCCTCTACCAAGACATTCCGTGGCAGAGCCACGGAACGAGTGAAAATAAGAATTCAGCGGATACTATCTATGAAAAAGCAATCACACGACCACAATTTTAAAAACCTGTTTTTAGACTTTCCAAAGGAAACGTTGGAGTTGCTTTTCCCCCAGGCACAGCAAAATTGGGGGCAGGTGCGTAAAGTTGAGTTTATTCGCCAAGAACCAAAAAAGCGTAAACTCTCTGATCCGAACCTCGCATTAGATATGCCGATTCTGTTCTCTTTTGAAAATCAGCAACTGCTTTTGTGGCTGGTCGAGTTTCAGGAAGACAAGGCAAAATTTTCAATTTATAAATTGCTGCATTATACAACAGACCTGATGGAGGCCCATCCACATGCGCTGGTAATACCGACGGTTTTATTCACTGATCGCACAAAATGGCGCAAAGATGTTCTCCGCAAACTGGAAACAAAATTAAATGACCGGCTGTTTCTGCATTTCGAATATGCATTTTTTAAACTATTTGACTTCAATGCACGCGATTATTACAACATCAACAATCCTGTGGTTAAAATATTATTGCCGAAAATGAATTATAAAAAGGATGAACGAATGGAGGTGATAAGGCATGCATACTCAGGATTATTTCAACTTGCATCCCGTATGCTTTTTGATAAGTATGTTGATTTTATTGATGTGTATGCGGAAGTAAGCGAAGAAGAACAAAAAAGCCTGTATCATGAAATAATTCAGCATAAGGAGACCGCCATGTTAGCACAATATATTAGAGAAAAAGGAATGCAGCAGGGAATGCAGGAAGGAATGCAGCAGGGAATAATTCAAAAAGCAAAAGAAGACGTTATAGAGGTTCTTGAATTACGTTTTGGAAAAATTTCATCTGAAATAATTGATAAAATAAATCAGATAAATGATCCGGCAAAGTTAAAAGAGCTTCTTAAAAAGGGTATACAGATAAAAAAAATTGATAGTTTTGAATTCATCTGCTGATTCAGTTTACTATATTAAGATCAGGTGAATGCCATTGGTTATTCAGAACTCCCCCAACTTGTAGATACAGCCAGATACCAATGACAAACGACCAATGATAAATGACCAATGATAAATAACCATGGAGGTTTGAATGGCAAGACCAAAGAAAACTGCCGGAAAAAATATTGTTAAACCAGACAAAGATATTATTGCTTCAAAAGCAGATAAATTAAGGGACAGGCTGCTCAAATCAGCGAAACAGGGCACAAAGGAGATAGTGATGAATTTTGCCGATGTGAAATCGTTTGACCCTGTTGGTTTGAGTACTATTATTGCCGCCTGCAATACGGCTGAAAATGCCGGTGCAAAGTTTTCCCTGATAAATGTTTCAGAAGAACTGCACCAGTTTTTCAACACCCTGAGACTGAATCGGGAATTTGAGATAAGCATGGTTGAGTAAAAAACAGGAGACAAAACAATGACAATTGAAAACGATGAAACTTTGCAGATTTTTATCGAAGAATCAATAGAGCATCTCGCTGATATTGAAAATG
>JAJSZO010000190.1 GCA_030262795.1 Deltaproteobacteria bacterium
GGTAAAACCACCATCACCAGACTGATCGCCAGGTTCTGGGATGTTGACTCGGGTGAGGTGAAAATGGGGGGCCGGAATATCAAGGATATGAAAATCGACGCGCTTCTGTCCCGGGTGAGCATGGTCTTCCAGGATGTGTATCTTTTCAACGATACAATTTATCAAAATATCGCCTACGGTTCCAAGAACGCTAATAAAGAGAAGATCATCAAGGCTGCAAAAACAGCTCAGTGCCATGATTTTATCAGCGAGCTGCCAAATGGTTACGATACCATGGTCGGCGAGGGTGGATCCACGCTTTCCGGCGGTGAAAAACAGCGCGTCTCCATCGCTCGGGCCATTCTAAAAGACGCACCTATTATCCTGCTTGATGAAGCCACCGCATCTGTTGATCCCGAGAATGAGTATCTGATCCAAAGCGCGATCAACGCCCTGGTTGAATCAAAAACACTCATTATCATCGCCCACCGGCTTTCCACTATTGTCTCTGCAGACCAGATTATTGCGTTAAACGACCATGGCCAGGTGGAAGAATCCGGCAGGCACGAAAAGCTGCTTAAAAATAAAGGGCTCTACGCCAGACTCTGGCAAAGCAGAGTCCAGGCAAAAAAGTGGCATATTGGTACAAGCAGAGGTGAATCATGAGGGGTTATCTGATGGTCTTTCTCATCACGTTTCTCGCAGAGATGGGGGACAAAACGCAAATCTCTACTCTCCTGTTTTCCAGCAACAAGGAGATTAACTGCTTGGGTATCCTGGCAGCAGCTTCATGCGCGTTGACCCTGGCCACTTTTTTCGCTGTTGTTATCGGCTCTGAACTGGACAGGCTTGTTTCTACAAAAACCATAAAAGTAGTTTCAGGGGTCGGTTTTATCGGAATAGGTGTCTGGAGCCTGTTGACGGCTAAATAAAGACTTTTTCACCCTGATTTTATTATCGTCATTCCCGCGAAGGCGGGAATCCAGAGCTTTTGCGAGTTTCCTGGATTCCCGTTTTCACGGGAATGACGTTTATTATCCGAACTTTTTGAGATATTACAAGACTCGTTACAGGAGGAAAAGCTATGAAAAAAGGAAAGGAAAGGTTTTTACAGGCAGGTGTTGTGGCCGTGATATTTGCGGCGTCCCAAGAGGGATCGGCCTGCAACTTGTTTACAGGTTTTAATCCGGAGGCAAAATGAAAACCCTGCCCAAAATTGACATTGATTGCAGCTAAAATAAAATATACAGGGATGATACCCATGGTAAATGCGATGTCCGACTTAATCACCTCGGGTCAGATTAAAAGCTTTGGATGCGCCTTTGTAGCCATTGCCTTGATAATGATCATGGTTTTGCGATCATTCAAACTGGGACTTATCAGCATGGTTCCCAATCTCTTTCCTGTGTTAATTGCCATAGGATCTATGGGCTATGCGGGTATTTACCTTTCCATGGCGCTGGTGACCTTTGGCGCCATTATCATCGGAATCGCGATAGATGATACCATTCATTTTTTTATGCGGTACCGCCGGGAGTTCAACCGCACCGGCACTTACGAAGAAGCTCTAAAGGATACACTTTTAACCGTGGGCCGCCCTATTACCTTCACCACCATTACGCTGGCAGCAGGATTTTCAGTTTTCGCTCTCTCCGACATAAGCAACATCGGTGATTTCGGATTGATGGCAGGTTTCGCTATAATATGGGCGCTTCTGGCGGATTTCTTTCTGGCTCCGGCTATGATGCTGCTGTTTAAGCCATTGGGGGCGGAAAGACAGTTGAGTAGTTGATTAGTCAAATGGTCGAAGAACGCCATACAAAGAGACTTTAACATGTTTACTTTAAAAGCAGGAAATCTACATGGAAAAAGAAATTCTTCCCCAGCCTGATAAAAACGGCATTATAAGAGCACTTCCCAGTGAACTATCCGAAGTGAACAGGCAGAGGCTTAAGCAGTTTGGAGCCTTTGTGTTTTTGTATGACTTTGTCCAATATCATTTTGTGCGGCCGCGCATTCATAAGGCCGACCCACAACGACACTGGGAAATACTGAAGAAGCTAATTGCATCGGTAAAAAAGTCCCATGTTCTTGATATTGCCTGTGGAACAGGAAACGCAATTCCCCACTTCGATAGCAGCAACGAATATACCGGTCTTGATCTGTCATATTCCATGCTTAAAGCAGCGGTGAAAAAAGCCAAAAAGAAAAAGTTTCAAAAAATGAGCTTTATTCAGGGAAACGCCGAAAAGCTTCATTTTGAAGATGAATCTTTTGACTTTGTTTTAATAGACACAGCCCTGCATATGATACCGAAATATCAACTGGCTATTGCAGAGACAGCGAGGGTGTTGAAAAAAGATGGTGTATTTCTATGCAGTACTCCTGTTGTCGGAATCAGCAAAAAATTTGATGCTACCTGGAAACATATTTCAGATAAGCACGGCCTTCATTCATTTACTGAAGAGAACATTAAAGAAGTTTGTTCTCGTAATGGTCTGTTCTATAGTCGTTACGATACAAATGGCGGCGTTCTTTATTTGCACGCACAAAAAGCGAGATGACATAATAAATATTAGAGGACAACAATGAAAATGATTTCAGTCTTCCTGGTTGTTTTAATGTTGGTCTTTGTTGGCGCCTCACCGATAAAAGCGGAACAACTCACCGGAAGGGATATTGCCTTTAAGATGGATACGGTGGATACGAGCCGGCATTCAAAGAGGACAGCGATCATGGTCATCAACCGCAAGGGGCAGAAGCTCGTGAGAAAGATGGAGAGCTGTAATAAGAAATACGGCCCAGATGAACGGGGCTTGATTAGGTTTATCGAACCTCCTGACGTTCGGGGGATCATGTATCTCACCTGGAGCTATGAAGACATTGAGCGGGATGATGATATGTGGGTCTTTCTTCCGGCTGAAAGTCTTGTGCGTCGGATCAGCGGCGGCGGCAAGAAGGGCTCGTTCATGCGAAGCGACTTTGCCAATGAGGATATAGAAAAAAGAGAGGTGGATGATGACGAACACAAGCTTTTAAGATCTGAGGAGTTTTCCGGTGTGTATTGCTACGTGGTGGAGAGGATAGCCAAGAAGCAGAAAGACACTAACTACTCAAAGCGGGTTGTCTGGGTCAGAAAAGATACCTGGCTTCCAATAAAGGTGGAGTATTACAACAAAAGGGGAAAGCACTTTAAAACCGCGATCTATGGCGGATTCAAGGAGATCAAGGGTATCTGGACTGTTACAAAGATTATGGCGGAAACTCCCGGTAAAGGATCAAAGACCCTGATGCAGTATGATAACGTGGATTACAATATTGGTTTGTCGGATTCGATTTTTGAGCAGAGCGATCTTAAAAGATGATAAATATTCACCACGGAGACGCAGAGACCGCAGGGGAAATTATCTTTTTTTTTTGCAGTTGAAAGGACGGCAAAAGAAAAACACCCATAAAATAGATATATAAAATACGCGTAAATTATAAGTGTGTATGCAGTATAGCAATTATCAATGCTAATGTTAATTGACCCGAGGTCTTAACATAAAATGAAGTTCGTAGCCCAAGACCCGCGCATATTCATTTAAGGTGTGAAGCGAAATGTGGTTATCTTTTGCGTTCTCTATTTTTGAAATACTTTGCTGGCTGAGAGACCATTTCTCGGCAACTTCACGCTGGGTCAATTTCAAGTTTTCCCTAGCTTCTCGCAGCCTTGCGGCGATAAGTAGTTCACCTTTTCGTTTTTCCACAGCGGCGGCAAACCCTGGTTTTTCATGTTCTTTTTTGGCTATTAGGCGGTCAAGATCATCCATTTTTGTCTCCTTTCTTACGCTCAAGGTAGTCTTTTTTCAATGCCCTGGCTTTTTTTATTTCCCTTGGAGGTATTGCTTTGCTTTTCTTAATAAATCCGGTCAGGAGAAGAATTGTTCGTTTGCCGGCAAAGGTATACAAGACCCTGAATCGTTTTTTAAGGCGTCTGGCTCTCAATTCATAAATGCTATCTTCGAAATAATCGGCCAGTGGTCGCCGGGCCTTATTCCCAAGTTCTCTCAAAGCCGCTATTGAAGCAACAACTTCTTTGGCATCTTCATTTGGTAAGTTATCAATAAACTTTTCAAGAGAACATTGTCTGGAAATATTTCGATAAAATATGAGGCGCCAATTCATGTAAAATAAATACCACCATATAGTTGTTTTGTCAATTTAAAAGAATGTTAGCAAAAAAAAATCAGAAATAATCATATCGAAAAATATCATAAAAAACTGCTTAAACGGATTGTTGTTCTGTTTATTCTCTTCTGCCTCCCCTCAATTGCACCTGCCACTGAAAAAGGCTCCTTAAAAGATATGGATCTGAATTCCCTGACTGAGAAGACCTTTGTTGAGGAAAAAGCGAAATTCCTTTCAAGTAGCGGTTACCTGGAAAGCCGCAACCAATTGAGGGTTAAGGACGTGGATTAGCCTATCTCCCTCTGACAGCGGTTGTGGCTGGGTTGTTACTTGGGGCAGGGAATGAGGATCACGCAAAGACCCAAATCTGTGCGCCTACTTGCGGAAGTTAATTCGTCCACGTTCCTTATCATGCTGGAGTACGAGAGTGTTCCAGTTCCTTAATTTTGTTCCTGACAAGCCTCTGAAAATCGGCAAGAAAAGAGGTTCTTATCCAGTTTCTATAATCATGCCCTAACAGTTTACCTGTATCCCGGGATATTTTCTTAGGATCGGCCATATCTATCCTGTTTAATATAGTTTTATAAAAACTCGACAGATCACCAAAAAATTTCTTTATCATAGATTCATTGAGTGGATAGGCATTTTTGAGAATAAACCAGGCGTCAAAGATGTCTCTACCCGCTTTCCGCTCAATGAAGGTGAGTAGTTTTTCTGTCATTAAGAATGAAGGCTCAAGAGTAAGGACTGGTACTCCCCTGAGAAGTAAGGTCGTTATATCCAATTTTTTCTCCCTTGTAGATATTTCAACTTTAACATGAAAATTCCTCTCTGGCCCGGCGAACCTCAATTCCAAAAGCACGGTGTAGTATTTGACTGCTTCATCCGTTATTTCCCACCTTTTTTTTCTAAAAAGGTTTCTTGTGATATCTAAAAGATCAGGCGCTGAGGCGCCTGGAAGAGAGTCGTAATCAATATCTTCCGAGTAACGGGGTAGATCATAAAAGAGTCTTAACGCTGTTCCACCTTTAAAAGCAATTTGAGATCCGGCTCT
>JAJSZO010000191.1 GCA_030262795.1 Deltaproteobacteria bacterium
AAATGGTTGTACGGGAGTTTGAATTGAGCAGATTTGTTAGACAATTATATTCGGCTGTTTTGTTTACAGTTCTCATTTTAATAGTGGAAGGATGTTTGATCAGTCAGAGAACACATGAAGAAAAGAGCCGGGTAAGAGCGAGTATAGCTTTTGATGAGTTGAAAGCAGAAGAAGGGGAAAAAAGTACAGCTTATTCCAATAAGGATAATCAAAGAAAAAATTCAGGCCTGATTGAAGTGGAGAAGAACAAAAGCTTGCACGTTAAGCAGGGGAAAAGACCAGGCTGGATAAACAAAGAAAGTGAACATTATCCTTCTTCAATGTATTTGACCGGGGTAGGATATAGCTCTGACCGTCAGTCAGCAGAAGATAAGGCCCGCTCTGAAATAGCCAAAATATTTTACAGCAATATTCATTCCCGTACCAGTACGTTACAGGAATATTTGAAAACAACATCTGAAAGCAAAGAAAAAGTTACAGAACGGTTCGACATTGAAGAGATTACCAGGGTATCCACCCGGAAAGTTCTTTCCGGAGTCAGAATAGCCCAGGTTTTTAAGCAGACAAAACCTGATAATGTTTTTTATGCTCTTGCGGTTCTTGATCGGAAGCAATCAGCCATGATACTGAAGTATAAGATTCAGGAGTTGGATATTGAAATCAAGAGGCTTATCCACAATGCGGAAAAAGAAGAAGACAAGCTTTCAAAAATAAAAATACTAAAGGAAGTTATTCAACAATATATACTGAGAGAAGCTTACGATGCAGAATTCAGAATCGTTAACAAATCCGGAAAAGGTATTTCATCTGATACCGATTTTAATGAGATTAAAAATTGTTTAACAGTTATTCTGCTCAGGGATTTTCTTATTTTTCTTTCAGTCAAAGGCGACAGGGCAGCGGAAATTCATGAGGCTCTGATTGAAGGGCTAAACAAACAGGGGTTTTCTATTTCTGAAAATTTTAACAAAGCAAGCGTTGTAGTCAGGGGTAATGTGGAAATAAGGCCTGTTGAATTCGGAACACAGGAATGGAAATATGTCAGGTGGAGGGTATATTTTGATTTAATAGATCAGAAAGGAGGAGCTATCTTTGGAAGTGTCAGCAAAACAGGGAGAGCTGGCCATATTAGCCTGCCTCAGGCTGAGGATCGCGCTGTTCTTAAAGTAAAAAAAATACTTACAGTTGATATTGCTGATGATATAAATAGATACATTTTTTCGCAGCAGGTCAAGTAACAGGGTTCTAAAAAGGGAGGAAACCATGAAAACAAAAAAAATAATTATTGGGTTTGTTGTTCTTGCTTTGGGCTTATTTATTGTCGCTGGTTGTGCAACAACTCCAACTATGGAAGCAAAAGGACCGGATTGGATATGGAAAGGAAGCGGCGCATTTGAGGATGCAGAAATAGGAAAAATCTTTTATGGAGTAGGTATTGCTTCCGGTATCAAGAACAAGGCTCTTGCCCGATCAGCAGCAGACGATCGTGCCAGAGCGGAAATAGCTAAAACTCTTGAGATATATGTCGCTGTTTTGTCCAAGGATTACATGGCCTCCACCACAGCCGGTGATATGTCGGATTCTTCAGAAGAACAGCATGTTGAACAGGCATTGAAAACTTTTGCAAAGACCACACTTCATGGAGCTCTAATTGTAGATAGATGGATGGATCCTAATGATGGAGCTTTCTATTCTCTATGTAAACTTGATCTTTTTTCTTTTAATGAAGCACTTGATAAAAACAAAGAATTAGACAGCAAGGTTCGCGACTATGTGAGGAATAATTCTGAAAAACTTCACAAACAGCTTGAAAGTATGGAACAGAAAGACTGAAGTCCTGAGCGTTCACGAAACGTTGAAATACTGGAATGTGGTATGATGAGAAAAAATAGAAAGGCCAATAGAGAAAAAGCCTCGGCCAAACATGTCCATCGCCACCTGATGGTTACGTTTGCCGTTTTGCTGCTCATAGTCGGTGGTTTCGGCGTGGTGATGGCGACCCAAAATAACAGATTGAACGAATCCGGGCAGCAGGTCATGAATGATGTTTCAGGCAATCCGGAAGAAAGTACATTTGTACAATCCTTTGAAAAAATAACTGTCGGCGATATCGTAAGGAACTACCGGTACTGGCTTGCTGTCATTGCAGCAGTGATGGCAGCGATGGGAACTGCAACCGCGTATATTTTGCAATTGAATCGCAGGCTTCAACATACACAGACGGATTTGCAAAACGAATTGACCGAGCGCAAGCAGGCAGAAGAAAAACTCATGGAAACCAACCGGCAGCTCGAAGCGACCACCATCAGGGCAAACGAGTGGGCCGTTCAGGCCGAGATGGCAAACTGTGCAAAGAGTGAATTTCTCGCTAACATGAGCCACGAAATCCGTACTCCAATGAACGGCGTGATTGGCATGACGAGTCTTCTTCTCGGTACTGAATTGAACTCTGAACAACGAGAGTTCACGGAAACCATTCGAAACAGCGGAGATTCGTTACTGTCAATAATTAACGATATTCTTGATTATTCTAAAATAGAGGCAGGAAAAGTTGACCTTGAAAATATTGATTTTGATTTGAGAATAGCTTTAGACGAAGTGACAGATCTCGTTGCTTTGAAAGCTCATGAGAAGGGTCTGGAATACGTAGCCATGGTCAACCCTGAAGTTCCTTCATTTTTATGTGGAGATCCTGGCAGATTGCGCCAGATACTGATTAATCTTGTAGGTAACGCAATCAAATTTACAAAAAATGGCGAAGTAACTATTCGGATTTCCCTTGAAAATGAAAATTCAACCCATGCCACAATTCGCTTTAGCGTCATTGATACAGGGATAGGCATCTCTCAAGAAGGTATGAACCTGCTCTTTCAGTCATTCTCACAGGTGGATAGTTCTACAACTCGCAAGTTTGGCGGAACAGGTTTGGGGCTGACTATTTCAAAACAGCTTGCAAAGCTGATGGGCGGGAAAATGGAAGTGGAAAGTGAGGAGGGCAAAGGCTCTACATTCTGGTTTACGGCAGTTTTTGAAAAACAGCCTGAGGGCAGGGAGAAAAAAATTATTGTTCCCGGTAATATCAAAAACATACGCATCCTGATCGTGGATGATAATGCGACCAATCGGTACGTTTTACGAGAACAGTTGAATTTGTGGGGATGCCGGTATGGTGAGGCATCAAGCGGGATGCAGGCATTAGAAGAGCTTCGCCTTGCAGTAGATAGTAAAGATCCGTATGAAATAGCAATTCTTGACATGCAGATGCCGGAAATGGATGGGGAAACTTTAGGGCAAAAGATCAAGCAAGATCCTGATCTGAAAAGCACCATACTGGTTATGATGACCTCATTGGGCCAGCGTGGGGATGCCAGGCAGTTAGAGGAAATCGGTTTTGCTGCATATCTGACCAAACCGGTCAAACAATCACAGCTATATGACTGCCTTGCCACGGTTACCGGTATGCAAAAACAAGTGGCAAAGGAACAGCCTGTGAAAATTGTTACACGCCATTCCCTCTCCGAGGATCAAAAGCGCAGGGTTCGCATCCTTTTAGCTGAAGATAATATTATCAACCAAAAGGTGGCAACAAGTATTCTCGGCAAACTTGGATACAGTGCTGATGCTGTTGCAAATGGCAGGGAAACGGTCGCGGCTTTGGCAATGATTCCTTACGATATTGTATTGATGGATTGTCAGATGCCGGAGATGGACGGTTACGAGGCAACCGGAGAGATTCGTAAACCTGAATCAAAAGTGCTTAATCACAAGGTACCTGTTATCGCCATGACAGCCAATGCCATGAAAGGTGATCGTGAAAAATGTCTAAAATCCGGTATGGACGACTACCTCTCAAAACCGGTTAAGCCTCAGGAGCTTTCTGATATGCTTGAAAAGTGGATAGTAAAACAGAACTCTTCTAAGCAAGAAAAAGCCACAGTCAGTAATATAAACCGGTCGCAAAATATCTTTGACAAGGCCGGTCTTTTTGACCGTCTTATGGGTGACGAAAAGATGGCTAATGAAATACTTGGCGAGTTTCTAAAAGATGTTCCTCGCAAGCTTATCGCTTTGAAAGAAGCTCTTGAGAATGGTGATGCACCCTTGGTTCAACTCCACGCTCACACCATCAAGGGTGCATCCGCTAATATGGGCGGAGAAGCCTTGAGCGAAACGGCCTTTGAGATAGAAAAAGCAGGCAGGGCCGGGGATCTGGAAACCGTGAAGGCATGCATGCCAAGGTTGGAAGCGCAGCTTGACCGGTTGAAAGAAGCAATAAACAGGACGATATAAGGTGTATAGAAAAGGGGATAGACACATAATGGATGCTTTTAAAGATACAATTGTTGTAAATGCCAATGTTGAACTGACTACAAGATCTCTTCTAACCATAGTTGAAAAGGCCAAACAAGAGGTTGGTCGTGATGAAAAAGGGGTTTATCGGGTTGATACTGCGGACAAGGTCAGTGAAATGATTTCACGTTTTCTTCTGGAAAAAGATTTTGAGGGTTATGTAAGGAAGGAAAATTTGTAAGGATTTGGACATACCCTTTGTGAGGTGATAACATGAAATACAGAGCAGTTATAAAAAAGTCTGATGGATGGTGGATTGGCTGGCTTATTGATCTACCCGGAGTAAATGCACAGGAGAAAACAAAAGCAAAACTTGTCGAATCTTTACGAATTGGTGCTGAAGATATGCTGGACACCGAAGTGCCTTTTGAACTTAGCGCTGAAATGACCATGATTGACATTTCTGATCCTGTTTGGGCAAAACCACCATATCCCTAACGGTCAATGCCCATTTTCTACCAGAACCTTAAAGACTTCCCCTTTTGTAGCATCGGGATTCAGCGACAGATAACCAGCAATGATGTTTGCTGTAAATGCAGTGGAAATGGAGGTTCCTGCATATGTTCCGGGACTTCCATTGTAGCCCACTGGCAATGCGGCAAATCCTGGGGCATACAGCATTACAAAACTTCCATAATTTGAATTCTTCCAGGCTTTGCCCCCAGGCTCAAGTGCTCCTACCCCAATAACAGATGAATAGGCAGCAGGATAGACAGGTTTTCCTGTTGGTTCATTGCCGGCAGCCGCTACAATAATGAGATCTTTTGAATTTGCGTAATCAAGAGTCTTTTCCAGAAAATCGCTTCTGGTTTCCGAACCCCAGCTTAAACTCA
>JAJSZO010000192.1 GCA_030262795.1 Deltaproteobacteria bacterium
TAATATAGCGAGCGTTGAGAAAACCAAGAAAAAAGTAATGGAGGAAATCCATGAAGAAGTAAAAGATGAAAACTTTAACAACACGCCATTGGTTTGTGTAATGGATGGAGCATTGTATTTATGGGCTTTGTTTAAAGATATTTTTAAAGATATAGAAAACAAAGTTCTTATTTTAGACATAAGGGGGGTATCCACTTCGCTCTCCTCGCTACTGCCTAATCCCTTGAATTATCATTATATTCTCAGTATGGATGCGAATGGCCAAGTTTTGTCCACAACCAACTGTTTTTTTAGTAATTTTCGATTCTTTTACGAGAGCGAAGTGGATACCCCCCTTTTAGACATTATTCATGTTCTGGAATATATTTGGATTATTGCCCATATAAAGTGGCCTGCTTGAAAATCAGCAATCCAAAACTGGCAGACCTTTCTTTCGGGCAAATTATCGACCGGTATCTTAAAAGCCTTGTCACATTGCAGCGCACAGCCAAAGGAGTTTTGGTTGATCTTGATCCCGGATTCTTCAAAGAGTTCGGATTTCCTTATGACACTTCTTGAATTATATTCAGTTGCTGTATCTATCTCCATATCCATCAAGGCATGATGCAACAGGCACATTACAAGAATGTCGACGTATAAATACGCCCGGATCACGTCCACTGCTATTTAACCGCGCCTATCTTCCGGTAAAATAAGTCCTTTTCTCCACAATCCTCCTTTGATATCCTAAAAAGAATCTACAAAATACAAATATAAATCCATCAAATCAAACGGACGCTCATTCTGGCATTAATCAGAATGTAAAACTTGCACAAATCGTTTGACCGAATTATAGTATTCCGAAACGTTTGGGAAACTTTTAATATTAATTGCAAAT
This sequence comes from Deltaproteobacteria bacterium, assembly GCA_030262795.1. Lineage (GTDB taxonomy): Bacteria > Desulfobacterota > Desulfobacteria > Desulfobacterales > ETH-SRB1 > B13-G4. The sequence goes on from JAJSZO010000192.1 coordinate 878, forward strand.
TATCAATGGGAGCTGGAAGGCTTAAAAAGTATGAGCACTCCCCATACAGGCCCTCTTTATCCATATCCAAGGGAATATCTGGTTGGCATGAAGCTGATGGCTGGTGGGCAGCAAGACAATGAGGATATTAGAAATCTTTTTATGGTTATGTCTGATCCGGAAAAGGAAAAAGCATGGAAATTAGCTCGCTTGATAAAACGAAATAAAAATCTTTCCAAAATATTAAAGGAAGGGCGCTAAAGCTTGTATAAATGACTCCCCCCTCTGATTTAAGCCATTAATATGATTTTGACAACAACCTGAAAATCACTCTTTCTATGCAAAAAAATTGGAAATCAGAAGAGAATGATCGAAAAAGACCGGAACAGTAGAACTGTAACATTCCTCTTATACATGACGATTTTCGGATTTATGATCACCGAAATTCTCCTTAATTTTACCCCCCCCATATCCCGCGATGCCCTGATTCATCATCTGGCCATTCCCAAGCTCTGGCTTGAGCATGGAGGATTTTATGAGATTCCCTGGGCGGATTTTTCGTACTATCCTATGAACATTGATTTCCTTTATTTCATTTCTCTCTATTTTAATAATGATATAGTACCAAAGTTTATCCATTTTGCATTCGGTCTTGGGACCGGCCTGCTGGTGTATTGCTACATCAAAAACAGGCTGGGCAAAAACTGGGGACTTCTGGGTTTTCTGATTTTTTTCAGCACGCCCGCTGTTGCCCGCCTTTCAACAACAGCCTATGTAGATCTTGGAATGGTTTTTTTTGCAACTGCGAGCCTCCTGGCGTTTGTCAGATGGCGTGATGGGAGTTACAAAGATACAAAATGGTTCGTTCTGTCTGCCGTTTGTATGGGACTTGCGTTAGGAGCAAAATATAATGCTCTGATCGCATGGCTCTTTTTGAACCTGATGATGGTTTTTTATTATTCAAGAGACACAAAAAAAGGACTGCCGACGCTGGGATATGGCGTTGCATTCTTTGCAATTGCCCTTCTTGTTGTTTCTCCCTGGTTTATTAAAAATTGTATCCAGACTGGAAACCCCATATATCCGCTCTTTGACAGCTTTTTTAAAGCATTCTATCATGCAGGCGATGGAAGCGACGGCCTTTCTGTGACTACTAAGAGCAATTGGATTGCCAATATCTTTCAGAGAAGAGAGGTTGTGTTCGGCGAAAGTTTTCTGGAAACACTTTTCATTCCAATTCGAATGTTTTTCCAGGGAAAAGATGATTCCGTTCAGTATTTTGACGGCGTTCTGAACCCGATTCTCATAGTCATGCTTCCTTTTGTTTTTCTGAACAAAAAGTTCAACCGTGACAAGGTATTTTTCTTGCTCTTTTCGGTCTTTTTTCTTTTCATGGCTTACTTTCTTACGGTCATACGCATAAGATACATCCTGCCGGTAGTTCCGTTCCTGGCCATTCTGAGTGTCATTGGGATAAAGAATATTGTAGAATGGGCAGGCAATAAATTCGGTTCGGTTCGGCAGATTGGTTTGATCAGCATATCTGCAATTGTAATAATGTTTATTTCCTTTAACCTTCTCTACTTAAAGAACTATTTCAATACTATCCAACCTGTAAGATACATCCTTAATCAGGAAACAAAAGACGAATTTCTGAGCCGCAACATAGGAAGTTACCCTGCAATGAAATACATCAACAAAAACCTGCCGAATGATGTCAGGATTTTCCTGATGTTTCTCGGCAGGCGTGGCTATTATCTAAACAGACCATATTATTATGAAAGATCATTCGGCATGAAAACCATAAGGGGTATGGTTAAAGCTTCTGCAGATAAACAGCATTTTCAGACATATCTCAAATCTCTGGATTGCACCCATATTCTGATGCGGACAAATCTTGTTAATAAGTATTTACATGACAATTTTTCGGAAAAGATAATTATCCGCTTCCTGGATATTGTGAAAGAATGCTTGGCTCCTATTTATGAATCGAATGGGTATGCAGTAATGGAACTAAAAAATGATCGGCAAAAAATAATTGATACCGTGGCATCTGAAAGTAACCACCAGACCGGAACAAAAAATCCTGCCTCTTCAGAGGATTAATATTGATATTTGCGCTATCACCGGTTATGATAACCGTCCTGTTTTATTGAGTAATCATCACAATATCAACATGGGAACGTCTGGCTTGATTATCCGGGCGCAAAGCCGGCAGAAAATATTGGCAGACAAAACCGAATGAAAACAAAGGCTTTGGATTTTTTTCAGTGCTGTAGTCATTTGGGAAATAAGGATCAAGCAGGCATTAGGAAAACTGGCAATCCCCCAAAATTTTCAAAAAGTGTTAAATGCCCAGCCCTTTGAGGTGTTGGATATAACTGTTGAACACGCGCATGCGATCGGAGATCTTTCGGCACATCACCGAGACCCATTTGGCAGGATGCTTGTAGCCCAAACAAAAGTAGAACCATGCCTATCCGGTTAACCCCCAAAATAATTTATAAAAAACGACATAACCGGTTGTAAATAATGGATTAAATGTATATGTAAGCCTCGAAGACCTATTCGAAGCAAAATGATCAATAATAACAAACGGTTTGATCATTTTGTGGGAGACAACCGGATAGGCATGAGTAGAATATCCAACGTCGAATGTTTTCTTGACCTGAAATGGAAGGGTTGATAGTATAAATAGAGAGCGTCGAGGGAAAAATTAAGGGAAGGCGACGCGGTACCAGAGGAGGACAAAAGAATGACTGAACTCAGATTGGTTTCCACGCGCAAACACCAGGTAAGACCGCTCGTGGAAGCGGCGTTAGCAAATGAATTACGTCTTATGGAAGTTGGTATTCGCCGAACAGAACAAAGACTCCTGGAATTTGAACAAAAATATCATCTTGGGACTCAGCGCTTCATCGCCCGTTATGAAAACGATGAAATGGAAGAGACTATGGATTTTGATGAATGGATTGGGGAGTTCAGGCTGTTGGCACGGTTACGGGAAAAGGCGGACACACTAAAGGATATCCGGTTTGCGAGTTGAAACTTATTTCCAGCAGATCGAAAAAATCATTGAAGCATGTCCTGTTATTCAGCTATCAAATGTCACGTATGAGAAACGTGGCACACACGAGGGATTCATTCGCGGAGAACTCTGCTTCGTGGATGGTTCTGTTTTTTATTTTCGCGAATTTATTGACGTTGAAATAACCACAGACCGGTTAATGTATGCCTATCAATTCATTGATTCTTTACAAAAACTGGTGTTTCGTTATGATAACACTGGTCACCATAAAAAGTTAGGACTTTCTACTTATCCCCACCACAAACATGACGGCGTTGAAACCATGGTTATCCCCTCGGCGGCTCCGGATTTAGCCACTGTTCTTCAAGAGATTGAATCACTGATACAACTCTCCTAATCAACAGGAGTACATCCCAGTTAAATAACAGCGTTGCGCTTCATGCAGGACGTAACTTAAAGGTCAAAGCCGAAAGCTGAATGCTGATTATTATAATCCTCACCGCCGCACTCAACAGTGGATCTCAATGTGAGAAATGGGAAATTTCGTTTCGTGTTGAATTTTGCATTTTTTATGGTTAACCGATAACTCTATGGAAAACAAAAGAAAATTCGGAATATGAATTCAGAGCAAGAGTCAAGAGCAAGCTTGCCCCAGGCTTTTATTTTTTTACTGATCAGCAAGAAGCTTCTCTGCAAATTCGAAGTCTTGCCGTAGAGATCGGTGAGCAAAGATAAGTTTGACGCTCTTATCCCGAAACTGGAAAAACTACCACGTGTCTTAATTTGGGAAGCAAAGAAGAAATAAATAAAAATTTAGACAATAATACGTATAAAAACAATGGGTTTTATTTCTTATGCATTGTAATTGAAGGGGCGGAGCTGGGTAAATGCCAAACAGAGAACTTGTAATTGAGGCTGGCCGAACAGAGCGACAATACTGGAAAGACCTGTGGAATTACAGGGAACTGTTCTACTTTCTTGCCTGGCGCGACATTTTTGTTCGGTACAAACAGACTGTGATCGGGATTCTCTGGGCACTGATTCGGCCTTTGTTAATAATGCTGGTCTTTACTATTGTATTCGGCAAGCTTGCAAAACTGCCATCTGAAGAAGTGCCCTACCCCATACTGGTTTTTGCTGCCATGCTTCCATGGCAATTCTTTGCAAATGCTTTTTCAGAATCAAGCAATAGTTTAATAGGTAATGCCAACCTCATTTCAAAGGTGTATTTCCCACGTCTTGTCATACCTACAAGCTCGGTAATTGTCAGTTTTGTTGATTTTCTCTAATCGGGTT
>JAJSZO010000193.1 GCA_030262795.1 Deltaproteobacteria bacterium
AGAAGGAGAGCTTGCTTGTTTTGAGGAAACTTTTCTGCTAATTCATTGATGGGTATATAGTTTTTCGTAAACGCGACCCTGGTGAGAATGGATTGTTTTCTATCCATTATTATTTCTGCGATTCCGTCACTTACCCACTGGGCAACTCCTTCATCAAGCCATTTAGGCAGTCTTTCTTCTGGAATATAGCGATGAAGAAGAAGATGACACAATTCATGCTTTAGGGTTATTCCAAGGTTAAAGGGGGAAATATTCATTCTCGAATAGTCTATTACAATGAACTTTTTCTGAGGAACAGCGTATGCAATAACGAAATCACTCTTTGTCATCTTCCGGAAGGTCTGCCTGTTTTTAATAAGAAGTACTGTTGGCTCGTAATCCAATTTCCATTTAAGCGTTTTTTCAAGTTCTGCAATTAGTCCGGGATAGATATTTACGACTTCCTTTGCAGCATTTTTAACAGGTTCTTCAAACAGTACGCAAACTCCATTTTTCTTGATTGAATTGAGCTGTTCTCCGTAGATGGGTTTGAAAAAAAAGATAACAAGAGCAAATAAAGAGATAAGAAATATTTTCCTCATGGTGATGCACCTGTAGTTCAATATTGTCCTTAGCCTGGGTATCTCTTGGAGTCGATATTGCTGCATCAAAATGTGAAGTTATTTTTGAGCAAGCCCTTATGTGAAAAGTTATCGACTAAATTTTAATTTTAGGCTATATAGTGCCTGAACGAAAACACTGTTCAGGCGCGGTTTTAAGTTTTAGGTTAGGAACGTGGACAAAATAACTTCACCAAGTAGGCGCACAGATTTGGGCATAGTTGAGGAAGTTAATTCGTCCACGTTCCTAATGCAAGCGTAAACAAAAGACTTTGTAATTATTCAGGTTCAAAGAAAGTAGGGGATGAGAAAATAATGGGTAATATTTCAGGAAGATTAATCAGTTTGATTTTTATTTTTGTTGTAATTTTATGGCCTTCAACTTCACCAGCAGTTGATCTATATCTCCCTGAAATTAATGCAAAATCCGGACAATCCATTGATGTTCCGATTATGATTGATCGTGTCAAGAATCTGGCCGGTGTAAAACTGGTTTTAAGATATGATTCCGGAATCCTCAAATTTAAAAAGAGCTCAAAAACAGAAAAAAGCGGTTCGATGATGCACATTGTTAACGACAAAAAACCTGGCAGACTAATTATTGTTATGGCGGCTGCAAAGGGAATCAAAGGAGAAAATTTTTCGATTTTTAATCTTATCTTTGAAATCAAAAAAGGTCTTACCGGGAAACAGAGCACTATTATAAAGATTGACAAAGTCCAGTTAATGACCGATCAACTGAAGGAAGTGAAATGTAATACAAAGGTCAATCCTATCATTATTTTGCCTTGATATTTTTGGGATTTGAGCCTAGATTTGAGATTTGGCAAAGGCGGCCTGAAGCTATGAAGCATAGTTGTGGAAGTTATTTCGTTCACGTTCCTTATGGGTTTTTTTTTAGTGCTATTTCTAAAAAAGTGTAAACCGGCAAATGAAGGTTACCAATGCCTGTATATGAATATAAAGCAATAGACATAAATGGCAAGAATAGTTCGGGTGTCATTAATTCTGAAAGCGCTCTTGCGGTTCGTCAAAAGCTTCGCAATTCCGGCATTTTTCCGGTCTCCATTAAGGAAGTTGATAATATTCCCCAAAAAAAGGAGGTGCGGAATTATTTTAATCTGAGCCGATTTAACCGTGTCAAACCATCTGAAGTTTCTATGATGACAAGACAATTGGCCACATTGATCAACGCAGGGTTTCCGCTTGTAACAGCTTTTGACGCTTTGATACCCCAAACACACTCTACAGCATTTAAAAAGGTTTTAGCCCATGTAAAAGATTCAATTGTAGAAGGAAACAGCTTTTCAGTTGCGCTGTCTTTGTATCCGTCTGTTTTCCCCCCAATACATATAAACATGGTTCATGCCGGAGAAACTTCCGGAACTCTTGAAATCGTTTTAGAACGGCTTGCAGATATTACCGAAAAACAACAGACATTAAACAATCGAATAAAATCATTGCTGGCATATCCTGTTTTAATGACCATTATAGGGGCACTTGTTTTGTTTGTTCTTTTGACTTTTATTGTTCCGAGTATAACTTCAATTTTTTCTGACATGAACCAGGTTCTTCCAGCCCCGACCCTTTTGCTTATTGCCATAAGCGACCTTTTAAAATCGTACTGGTATGTTATCATTATCCTGATAGCAGTAATTATGCTTAGTTATCACAAAATCAAAAAAACTAAAAAAGGGATATATTTGATTGATAAAACCGTGCTTTACCTGCCCGGTATAAGAGCTCTAATCAAAAAAATGGCTGTTGCCCGTTTTGCGCGAACACTGGCATCTCTTCTTGAAAACGGTGTTTCCATGTTATCCGCCCTGGAGATTGCAAAAAATATCACAGGGAATGTATTTATTTCCAATGCTATTGAGGATGCCGCTAAAGAGGTCGGAAAAGGGCAGAGCCTTGGAGCATCCCTTGCGGCATTCAAAGCGATTCCCTATCTTTCCATCCAGATGATCCAGGTTGGAGAACAAAGCGGTAAGCTGGAAACCATGCTTAATAAAATTGCAGATTTGTTTGAAAACGAAGTTGAATCAAGCCTGATTAGTATAACATCATTGCTTGAACCTGCTATAATATTATTTATGGGCATTATTATCGGCTTTATTGTCCTTGCAATATGCCTTCCGATTTTTGAGATGAATCAGCTTATTATGTGAGGAGGTTAGGGATTAGGAATTAGGGATTAGGAATTAGGGATTAGGGATTAGGGATTAGGGGGTCAGGGATTAGGGGTCAGGGGGAAGGAGAATTAATGAATAAAAAAGTACCTTTTATTAAAAATATTTATGGATTTACACTTATTGAATTGATGGTTGTTATAATAATATTGGGCATTCTTGCTATGTATGTCGCGCCGAAGATAATGGGTCGTCCTGACGAAGCAAGACAGGTTAAAGCAAGGCTTGATATAGCCAGCCTGGAAACAGCGCTTAAGTTATACAAGCTTGACAACGGTATGTATCCAGGCACGGAACAGGGTTTGCAGGCGCTGGTTGCTCAACCTGAATCAGGAACTATGCCAAAAAAATGGCGTAAAGGCGGTTATCTTGAGAAAAACAGGGTTCCGAAAGATCCCTGGGGAAACGAGTATATCTATCTTTGCCCGGGGGTTTACGACGATTTTGACATGATTTCATACGGAGCCGACGGTGTTTCCGGTGGAGAAGACAAAAATAAGGATATTAATAGCTGGGAGATTGAATAGGGTCAGGGGTCAGGGATTAGGGATTGGATTATTAGGATAAATTGGATGGTTAGGGTGGCATGGACAAACTTGTTTATCCGTGTTCGGTGATGCTGGGATGAAAATAAATGCTGGGATGTTGGAATGTTGGAATGACGGTTTTACTCTTATTGAGCTAATCGTTGTTATTTCTCTTATCAGCATAATACTTTTTGTCTCGGTTCCCCGTTTTTATAACGAAACACTGCCGGATAATACAAAAAAAGTTTCTCGCTGGATTATGATGACATCGCAGTCTTTAAAAGAAAAAGCTTTCTGCGATCAGAAGCTTTATATCATGCACGTTGATATGCAAAGCAAACGGCTATGGGTGACAGATGAATCCATGTCAGAAGAAGAGGTTCTAAAATCCGGGCAAAAAGGATTCATGTTTCCGGATGATGTTGAACTGATAGGTGTGGAGTTCCCGGGCAATAATAAAATCATATCCGGTCGGGCTGATATCTGCTTTTACACTGACGGCCATTCTGATATGGCGGTGATTCATGTTGAAGACGATGATAACAACCGGCTCTCCTTTGTTATTGAACCTTTTTTATCAAAGGTAAAACTGTATGAGGAATATTCGGGATTTGAAGGTTAAGCTTAAGCCGAATGCCGGCTTTACATTGCTCGAAATCATGGTGTCAATTTCCATAATTTCCATTGTCCTTGTTGCTGTTTATAGAATGCATATCCAAACCATCGCTATGAATAGCTCAGTAAAATTTTATACAACCGCACCGCTGCTGGCGCATGGCAAAATTGCGGAACTTGAAATAAACCCATCAGATGAATTGACGGATGATTCTGGAAATTTCGGGGAGGAGTTTCCGGGATACAGATGGAACCAGTCAATAGACGATATTGAATCTAAACTCCTTGGCACAACCAGCAAAGCTCTTAAAAAAATTGATGTAACCATATCCTTTAATAATGATGAACTCACTTATAACCTGAGAAAATACAGGTTTGTCAGGGATTGAAGGATTGGATGATTGGATGATTAGGGTGGCATAGACAAACTTGTTTGTCCGTTCGGGATACTGGGGATAAATTGGATGGTTAGATGGAATGTTTAAATAATCTGCGAAAATCTGCGAAATCTGTGGATGTGACTAATATCACAATTCAAAACTCTTTTGGTTTTACACTTCTTGAAATTCTGATTTCAATTTTTATATTTGCCATTATTATTACGACTGTTTTTGGTTCATATAATTTTGTTTTGTCCAGTTCCGAAACTGTTGATAAAGCCATTTCATCTTATCAAATGGGACAGAACTGTCTTAATCGGATGATTATTGATCTGGAATCAATACATGTAAGCCGGTTTTCAGCGTACTCTCCTCCGGATTTTGACGATTTTCCGGATACTTATCGAATTACAGGAGAGATTTCAGATATAAACGGCGCTACCTTTTCAAGGCTTAGATTTACTTCACTTGCTCATGTGCCGCTTAAATATGGATCACAAAGTAAAATACCGGAAATAGTTTATTATGTTCAGGAAGGCAATGAAAACGATTTTGTGCTGAGGCGCGCTGACAATTTGTGCTCCGATGAACCATTTGAAGAAAAAAAAAACGATCCAATATTATGCGAAAACATCAAATCACTCATATTCATTTATTATGATCAGGAAGGAGACGAACATGAAAATTGGGATTCCGATCTTGAACGGTTCGGGCATGCAACGCCTGTAGCAATAGGAATAAAACTTGAAATCGGAAACGATTCGGATTTTCAACTGTTTGAAACCATGGTGGCTATCCCTGTTTACAGAGAAAAACAGGGATGAGGGGACAGAAGGCAAAAAAAGTCTT
>JAJSZO010000194.1 GCA_030262795.1 Deltaproteobacteria bacterium
AAAAAGCCCTTATTTTGCTGTGGGATGGTGTTGGTTTTTAGGTGCACTTGTTCCTGTAATCGGGCTGGTTCAAGTTGGATTACAGGCCATGGCCGACCGTTACACGTATGTGCCGCTCATTGGCTTGTCCATCATTATTGCCTGGGGTGCACCCGATATTTTATCCGGATTGCGCTATAAAAGGATTATACTCGCCATTTTTACAATATTTGTGATCTCAGCCATTATGATCATCACATGGTTTCAGGTTAGTTGCTGGAAAAACAGCATTACGCTTTTTGAAAATGCCGTTGATGTAACAAAAAATAACTATGTTGCCCACCACAAACTGGGTGAAGCTTTGGCAGACCAGGGTGAAACCGATAAGGCGATAGGACACTATTCCGAAGCATTACGTATAAAACCTGATTTCATAGCGCCGCATCTCAATATAGGGGTTACTTTAAGGGAAACGGGCAAATTTAATGAAGCCGTTGATCATTTTTCATCGGTGTTGCGTCTGAAATCCGACTCTGTCGAAGCTCATTATGAGCTTGGTATTACATTAGAAAAGATGGGGAATATAGATGGGGCCGAAAAGCATTATATTAAGGCCTTGCGGATAAAGCCTGACTATGCCAAGGCACACAATAACTTAGGAATTGTTCTGGCGTTTCGGAAAAAAGATAAAAAGGCTATTTATCACTTTGAAGAGGCAGTTCGAATTGATTCCGGTTATGCCGGTGCATACTGCAATCTGGGGATAATTTATACCAATCAGCAAAATATTGAGAAAGCAATCCTTCATTATAAGAAAGCATTACACTTCAACCCGAATATGGCACAGGCCCTCTATAATCTTTCATGGATATTGGCAAGTTGTGAAGATGAGAGATTTCGAAACGGGGGGGGGGCTGTCACGCTGGCTGAAAAGCTTTGCGATCTCACCATGTATAATCAGCCGTTGGCCTTGGACGCTCTTGCTTCAGCTTATGCAGAGGCAGGAAAGTTTAATGAAGCGATAGCGATAGCAAAAAAGGCTATAGAACTGGCTTTAAAACAAGGACCCAAAGGACTGGCCTTGGTGTTAAAAAAAAGATTGCAGTTATATCAGGCAGGACGTCCATATCATCAAAGTCAATCTGTAGAAGGTAACAGACGGAATGGTTAGTGATAATACCGATTTTCGCAAAGTCTTTTTAGTGAGTTTGTTATTAATCGTTGTCATTATTATTTCCTATCAACAGGTCAATAACTTTGACTTTATTGGTTATGACGATGAGTTATATGTAACTGAAAACCTTAATGTTCAGAAAGGCCTAACTATTGAGGGCCTAATCTGGGCATTTACTACTTTTCATTCAGCAAATTGGCATCCATTAACCTGGCTTTCTCATATGTTGGATTGCGAGCTTTATGGATTGAATCCCACGGGACACCACTGGACCAATGTACAGTTTCATATTGCAAACACTTTGTTACTGTTTTTCATTCTTTTTAAGATGACCGGGGCACTCCGGAGGAGTGCTTTTGTGGCGGCTTTTTTTGCGTTGCATCCGCTTCATGTTGAGTCTGTAGCATGGGTTGCGGAACGAAAGGATGTGCTGAGTACCTTTTTTGGCTTTTTGATGATTTTTGCATACTACCGCTATGTTAAAATATCCGATCTTAAGAACTACGTGTCAGTTATCATATTCCTAACCTTAGGCCTTATGGCCAAACCCATGCTGGTGACATTCCCATTTGTGTTGCTTTTGCTGGACTTCTGGCCGCTTAAAAGATTCCAATTTAAAAAAGATCGAATATTACAATCCGACAGGCTTATATTTTTCGGATTTCAAGGATTTTTTCGGCTAATTTTAGAAAAAATTCCTTTTTTTATCCTGGCAGGTGTTTCATCCATTTTGACTTTTTGGGCACAGCAAAGCCAGGGGGCGGTGAAAGCTTTAGGGGCTTTATCACTGGAAATTCGTGTTGCAAATGCACTTGTTTCTTATGTGCGCTATGTTTTAAAAGCAATCTGGCCCGGCAATCTGGCGGTCTTTTACCCGCATCCGGGGGATACCTTGCCGGGCTGGGAGATCATAGGGGCAGCTTTGTTGGTTGCTGCGACGATATTTTTATCTATACGAGCGTTAAAAAGATACCCGTATATACCGGTTGGATTGTTCTGGTATCTCGGAACCCTTGTACCTGTCATCGGATTAGTGCAGGTCGGTAATCAAGCCATGGCGGATCGATACACATATATTCCTTTGATAGGGCTTTTTATCATTGCTGCATGGGGTATTTCAGAACTTTTAAATAAATGGCAATATCGGAAAATCTTTCTTGGGATATCAGCAGCAATTATTCTTTCAGTCATGATTGTATGTACTTCCTGTCAGTTAGCTCATTGGAAAAACGGCATTACGCTATTTGAAAATGCCGTTAAAGCAACTAAAAATAACTATATCGCACAAAACAATCTGGGGACTAAACTTATTCCGATAGATATTGATAAGGCTATGTCACATTTTAAAGAGGCATTAAAAATTAAACCTGACTATGCAATGGCGCTTTACAATTTGGGAAATGTTCTGGAAAAAAAGGGTAATATTGATGAGGCCATCAATCATTATCTCGAAGCATTGCGGATAGAGCCTGGCCATGCGAAAGCGCATAATAATCTGGGGATAGCTTTATATAAAAAGGGAAAGTATGATAAGGCGGTTTTGCATTTTAAAAAAGCAATTAAAATCAATCCCCAGAGAGTAGATGCGCGCATTAATCTGGCAAATGTATTGTTTTTACATGGAAAACTTGATGAAGCTGTTTTAGAATATCAGGAGACGGTTAGAATTAATCCGGAACATGAAAAAGCACACTATAATCTTGGCGGTATTTTGGCAAAACAAGGAAAAGAGAATGAAGCCATGAGCCATTTTGCCGAAGTCATAAGGATAAATTCCGGCCATGCTCCAGCTTATAATGAAATAGGAATTATACTGGCCAGAAAAGGGAAATTGCAAAAATCCAACGATTTCTTTTTAAAGGCGATACAGATCAAGCCTGATTATAAAGAGGCAAGAAATAATCTTTTAATCTTAAAGAAAATGGTAATCTCTCAATAAATTTTGATGGATTGAACGATAACATCAATCCTATATTTATTGAAGTACGGAAAAATATTGCTATATTCCGTAAACCATAAAACTTTGGCCGGAGAGTTTAAATGTATAAAGATAAAAAAGTGATTGTTGTCATGCCGGCATACAATGCGGCACAGACCCTCCGCAAAACTTATGATGAGGTTATGGACCAAGGTATAGTGGACCTTATCATAGTGGTCGATGACGGCAGCATAGACGAAACAGCAACTATCGCAAAGACCCTGCCAAATACTAAGGTTTATAAACATAAAAAAAATCGGGGATACGGTGCAAACCAGAAGTCCTGCTATCAATTATCTTTAGAAGAAGACGGAGATATTATTATTATGGTTCATCCGGATTACCAGTATACGCCCCGGCTGATTCCTGCTATGGCCTCCATGATAGGAAGCGGTCTGTATCACTGCGTGCTGGGTTCAAGGATTCTTGGCGGGTATGCTCTAAAAGGCGGAATGCCGATTTGGAAATATATCGCAAATAGAATTCTCACTTTTATTGAAAACATTCTGCTCGGTGCTAAGCTTTCTGAATATCATACCGGATACAGAGCATTTTCACAGGAGCTGCTGCAAAAGCTTCCCCTTAAGACCAACTCAGATAATTTTGTCTTTGATAATCAGATGATAGCCCAGATCATCTGGTTCGGACATATGGTCGCAGAAATAAGCTGCCCTACAAAATATTTTACAGAAGCTTCATCAATCAATCTGTCTCGAAGCATAAAGTACGGCTTTGGGTGTTTGCACACAGCGCTGGCATTCCGCCTGGCGAAAATGAAACTTATTACTTCTCATCTTTTTCCTAATCAAAAATAATTATGAATCATTCCGATGCCAACCGCTTTCAGGATTTCTTTGAAGAAAACAAATATACTCTTCTGAAAAACTACCTGTACAATTACCGCCTCCGGAAAATGGCTGTGGAAAAAAGCCTGCAGTACGAAAATATAAAATTAATCTTAGAGGTTGGAAGCGGAATATCTCCTGTGATGACCCGTACCAACCTTATCATATATTCGGATTTATCCTTTACAGCTCTTCAAATACTTAAACATGCCTATGGGAATGGGAATGGCTTGTATGTGGTTGCCGATTGTATGAACCTGCCGTTTAAGTCAGAAGCTTTTTCTCACACTATCAGCTCAGAAGTGCTTGAACATCTGAAAGATGACCGGAAGGCCTTAAATGAGTTAGCCAGAGTTATGAGTCCAACCGGCAGGCTTGTCGTAACCTTCCCGCATAAAAAATCATATTTTGCCAATGATGACCGCTTTGTAAATCACTTTCGGCGCTACGAACTTTCTGAGATAAAGGATCGATTAACAGACGCGGGATTTAGGCCGATTAATATACACAAGGTATTGGGCCCTCTGGAAAAGATTACGATGTGCTTTGTTGTATATTGTTTCTCCTTAATACAAAAAATCAGAAGTAAAAAAATAACCCAGACAAACACATCTGGGTTAATGAATATTTGGAGTCAATTTTTCAAGTGGGCCAATCAATTTTATATGTTGCTTGTATGGCTGGATGCGAGGATTACGCCCCGCTTTTTGGCGGCGGTCTTACTTATTAAGGCGGAAAAGAAGTAACCCTTGAGCCTCAGATTCACACAGATGAACATGGGGGGGCAAAACAAAAAAGTTGCAAAACAAAAAAGAATGTCGAATATCTAACAAGGAATAATGAATGTCGAAGGAATGTAGCGAATTTGATTTTAAAAGGCGTTTAATTGGCTTAACTGTATGAATTATTCGGACAGCAAAACTTTTGTCGCAGTTAAAACTTCATAATTCGACATTCCTTGTTCGATATTCGACATTAAATCAGCGTGTAACGAGGCTGAACTTGGGCGTTAAAAATATCTGACCCCACTTATGCCAACAATTAGTGACCCAGTTTATGCGCAGGGATAAGCAGAATGATCATGGTAAAAAGATTTGCTGGTTTTTTGCTGGTTGGTGGATGTGATGGATCCATT
>JAJSZO010000195.1 GCA_030262795.1 Deltaproteobacteria bacterium
CTTTTTTTGACAGGATATACAGGATGATCAGGATATAAAAAAATCATGTAAATCTTGTTAATCCTGTCAGAAAAGTTTTTTCGTCCCTTATTTTCTTAATTGATACTTTCGTACAGCTTTGTTGTGCTTCCTTATATTGGTTGAGAACTCATGAGTATTGTCTTTCTTTGATACAAAATAAAGAAAATTCGTATCAGCGGGGAAGAGGGCAGCTTCTATTGCCTTTATCCCCGGGTTTGCAATTGGTCCAGGTGGAAGACCTTTAATTTTGTATGTATTATAGGGAGTTGATGTTTCAAGATGTCTTTTTTTAATATTGCCGTCAAAGTTTTTGATACCATAAATAACCGTAGGATCACTTTCAAGCCGCATTTTTTTCTTCAGGCGGTTGTGAAAAACAGAAGAGATAATAGACCGTTCTTCGGAATCGCCCGTTTCCTTTTCAATTATTGATGCCAGCGTAACGGTTTGATGAATTGAAAGACCCAGTTTTTTTGCCTGTTCTTTAAAAGTAGGAGTAAAAACAGAACGGAATCTCTTAACCATTGCAGATATAATTTTTTCAGGAGATACGTTTTTTGAGAAAAAATATGTGTCAGGGAAGAGATATCCTTCAAATGTTTCAGCATCAATTCCTTTATTATGCACAAATGAAGAGTTGGTCGCAGAACCTGTAAATTTTGTTTCCGCACATAATCCGGCCATGGCTGTAACTGAGGCGATCTGACGTATATTATAACCTTCGGGTATGGTTATCTTGTGAAGACAAACCTTCCCGTCAGTTAGAATTTGAAGTATTTTATACGGTGTCATGGAAGCAGAAAGAAGGTATTCCCCTGCTTTTATTTTTTTGTCATATCCTTTAATGCGGGCAAATAAATTAAATTTATACAGACCTTTTATAACACCATTTTTATGAAGTTCTTCTGAAAAGGACTTAAAAGCCCGGCCGGTGTTTATTATTACCACCTTTTCCGTATGGTCATTTATTGATGCCGGTTTTCCGGTATATATAAAAAAATCCAGCATAAAACAGAATGCGCCGAAAAAAAACAAGCAAAGAGTTATCGTAATAATTACCTTAAAATTCTTCATTCGCTTAAAAAATGGGTAAAAGTTTAATTTTTTACTTCGTCATTCAGTATTCTCGCCGGAACGGTCAAAGCTTTTAGGGTCGCACGGGGGAAGCGTAGAAAAGGAAAATATAATATTGTCACCCTCTGCATCAGTTTTTATAATTGTATTTTCAGTAAATTTCCCCTTGAGAATTTCTACAGCAAGAGGATTTTCAATATATTTTTGAATTGCGCGTTTTAAGGGTCGTGCTCCGTAAACAGGGTCATATCCCTTTTCAGATAGCAATCTAATTGCGCTATCTGAAAGCTCAAGTTCAATATTTTTTTCCTCAAGTCTTTTAAGAAGTTTTCCAATCTGAATCTTCACAATTTTACCAAGCTGTTCAAGCGTAAGGTTGTGGAAGATAACAATTTCATCTATTCTGTTTAAAAATTCAGGCTTAAAGTTATTTCTCAGAGCTTCCGTCACTCTGTTTTCCATTTCATTACGGTCAGATGCTCCAAGTTCCTGTATCCAGTTACTTCCTACATTTGAAGTCATTATAATTATAGTGTTTTTAAAATTTACAGTTCTTCCGTGACCGTCCGTCATCCGTCCGTCATCAAGAATTTGAAGGAGTACATTAAAAACTTCAGGGTGAGCTTTTTCTATTTCATCAAACAGTACTACTGAATAAGGACGCCTTCGAACCGCCTCTGTGAGGTATCCGCCTTCTTCATATCCCACGTAACCCGGAGGAGCGCCTATAAGCCTTGCTACAGAATGCTTTTCCATATATTCCGACATATCAATTCTTACCATCGCCTGTTTGCTGTCAAAGATAAATTCAGACAAAGTTTTTGCCAGCTCGGTCTTGCCGACTCCTGTTGGTCCCATGAAAATAAATGATCCTATTGGGCGATTTGGATCCTGCAGACCCGAACGTGCGCGGCGGACTGCATTTGATACAGCCGATATCGCCTCATTTTGACCGATCACTTTTTCTCCGATACTATCTTCCATATGCACAAGCCTTTCACCTTCACCTTCAAGCATTTTGCTTACAGGGATTCCTGTCCACCTGGATACTATTTTGGCAATATCTTCAGCACCAACTTCTTCCTTCAGCATTTTTTTGTTTTTCTGAAAATCCGAGAGTTTTCTTTTAGCCTTGTCAAAGCGATTTTTAAGTTCTGTTGACTTGCCGTATCTGATTTCAGCGACTTTTGCCAGATTTCCTTCTCTTTCCGCCTGCTGCTCTTCAATACCAATCCGCTCAAGCTCTTCCTTTATCTCCCTGATGCTCTGGATCATGTCTTTTTCATTCCGCCAGTGAGCTTTCATATCATGAATTTCATCTTCCATGACATTAAGTTCTTCTTTCAATTTTGCAAGGCGCTTTTTTGAAGCCTCGTCAACTTCTTTTTTGAGAGCTTCTCTTTCTATTTCAGCTCGGGTGATTTTGCGCTGGATTTCATCAATTTCCGAAGGCATGCTGTCTATTTCGATTCTGAGCTTGGAGGCACATTCATCTACAAGATCAATGGCTTTGTCAGGAAGAAAACGGTCGGAAATATATCGGGTTGAAAGAGTCGCAGCAGCAATTAGAGCCGAATCCTTTATTCTTACTCCATGATGAACTTCATATTTCTCCTTGAGTCCTCGAAGAATAGAAATTGTATCATCTACTGTCGGCTCAAGAACCATTACCGGCTGAAAACGTCTTTCAAGCGCTGCATCTTTTTCAATATATTTTCTGTATTCATTTAATGTAGTAGCGCCTACACATCTCAGCGTTCCTTTTGCAAGTGCCGGTTTCAGCATGTTTGAAGCATCCATTGCTCCTTCACTGGCGCCGGCTCCAACCAGGGTATGTAATTCATCAATGAAAAGAATTACTTCTCCTTCAGCGTTTTCCACTTCTTTTAAAACTGCTTTCAGACGATCTTCAAATTCTCCTCTGTATTTTGCACCTGCTATAAGTGCTCCCATATCAAGTGCAACAAGCCGTTTGTTTTTAAGGCCCTCTGAAATGTCTCCTGCTATAATGCGTTGAGCAAGACCCTCTACTATTACGGTTTTGCCGACTCCAGGTTCTCCTATCAGAACAGGGTTGTTCTTTGTGCGTCTTGAGAGAACCTGAACAATACGTCTTATTTCATCATCTCTTCCAATGACAGGGTCGAGTTTGCCAAGGCGGGCCAGATCTGTCAGATCGCGGCTGAATTTGTCAAGTGCCTGGTATTTTTCTTCCGGATTTGGGTCTGTAATGCGCTGAGAGCCGCGAATATCCATTAAAACTTTTAAAATTGAATTTCTGATTATTCCGTAATTGCTCAGAATTTTTACAGCTTCACCGGTTTTTTCATCTGAAATCGCTAGAAGGATGTGTTCTATGCTCACATACTGATCCTTCATTTTGGCGGCTTCCGTAAAAGCAGCGTCAAGAACGGATTTTGTTCTCTGTGAGATATAAGCATTTCCTGCACCGCTTACCTTAGGGAATTTGTCAATAGCCTTTGCAACCTCTTGAGCGATGGCTTCCGGTGAGACGCCAAGCTTTCTGAGCATAGACCTGGCTATTCCTTCCTGTTCATTCAGCATGGCGGTCAGTAAGTGTTCCGGTTCAAGCTGCTGGTTATTATGACTCGAAGTTAGGGACTGGGCATTCTGAATGAGGTCCTGTGATTTTATTGTAAATTTATCAAAACGCATAAATATATTCCTCCTGTTTTGAAAAGTTATATCGTGATTTCTGTTAGAGCAAACCCTTAGTTTTGATCTAATAAAAAAATAAACACTTAACTATTTGATGTCAATTGATTTGAAAAAGCTGTTCGTCCCGTTCCTTATTTTTTTAAAAAAAGATAACCGGCCAGGCAGATAAGAATTACGGCAAGAATTTTCTTGAAATTGGCTGTAGAGAGATGCTCAACAAGGCGAGAGGGTGTAATACAAAAAAGTGACATAGAACAAAACGTAACCATTTCGGTGCCAAGAAACACCAATTGAAAGACAATATAACAGTTGAAAAGCTACAGGAATCTGATAAGATTAGGGATAAAAAAAGGCAAATCATTTTATTGTTTCAGAGACTCTGTATAATTATGGAAGGAAGGTTTAACAATGAAATTTCCATATGGTATATGTGACTTCAAAAAAATTAATACTCAGGGCTATTTTTACTGTGACAGGACAGATAAAATACCTCTGCTTGAAAAATCAGATTCTCAACTATTCATCCGCCCCAGACGTTTTGGCAAGAGTCTTGTGCTTTCAATGCTGGAAAATTATTATGATGTAGCAAAAAAGGACGAGTTTGAAGCGATTTTTGGAGGGCTTAAAATCGGGAAGAATCCCACAGAACTGCGCAATTCATATTTTATTTTGAAATTGGACTTTTCCTGTGTTGATCCCACAGGAAGTGCAAGGGAAGTCAAAGAAGCCTTGTTTGATCATATTAATGACTGCATCAAAGAATTTATTCTCTATTATGGAGAGTATAATCTTCCTGATATTGAAGTAAACAGAAACAACGCCATAAGTTCTGTTAAATCCCTGACAAGTTCAGTCCGCATGAGTCCATATCCTGTTTATCTGCTCATAGATGAATATGATAATTTTGCAAATACAGTGATGATGGGGGTGCAGAGTACCGGAAAGAGGTATGAAGCTCTTGTGTATGACCAAGGTCCTTTAAGGACTTTTTTCAAGGCTGTAAAATCCTCAACTTCAGGTTCCATGTTTGACCGCGTGTTTATAACAGGGGTTTCACCTGTTGTTATGAGCGATATTACAAGCGGGTATAATATTGCCGAGAATATTTATTTTGAACCTGAGTTCAATGATCTGTGCGGGTTTAAGCAGAATGAAATTGAGGATGCGCTCAAAGAGATTGTTGATAAATGTGGCTTTGAAAAGGAGAAGATACAGGAACCTGTAAATTTGATGCAGACTTATTACAACGGCTATACTTTTTCCCATGCAGCAGATGAACGTATTTATAATCCAACTCTTTCT
>JAJSZO010000196.1:0-1592 GCA_030262795.1 Deltaproteobacteria bacterium
CCGATCACTGATGGCCCTGATATGGAAACCGAACACTCTTTTAATACTGTAATAGTATGCGTACCACAACACGGCTCCCCATCATCCGGGGGATTATAGGTAACCTCAATAGTTACACTACCTGGCTCCTGCCCTGTGAACTTGGCCGTTGAACCACTATGAACCAGCTCTGGAGTGACTGCCCACTCATAAGTCCCTCCGGATGGATCTCCTTTTGCAGTTAAGGTAATAGGTGGATCACCTATCTTAAACTCCTCGGGGCCGTTTATCTTTACGTAACATATACAGACCCATATAGCCTTTCTTGCATGACATTTTTTACCTTTAGGACTTGTATATGTCATTGTAACATAAATATATTCTGAAGAGAAAGGCTTATAACCTGTTAGCTGTGCTGTTAAACCATTTGGCACGAGGTTGGGCGTATTTGACCAGGAATAGGAACCCCCGGCAGGAGTACCTGAAGCGCTTAAGGTAATTGTCTGGCCTTTTTTTATTACATTCGGCCCATCAAGTGTTACCTCACACTCCCATGCATATGTAAAGACTGGATAAAAAATCAGTATTATCAATGAAAACAATAGTATTTTTGTTTTTAACCTGTTCATCTGTTTTGAATCTTTAACAGTCTCTTGCGTGCCTTTTTTTTCCACATACTATCTTCAACCATTTTATACATATTTATCGCTTCCTCTGCCTGATTTTCATCCTCATAAACCTTGCCTAACTCATATCTGACATAATTGATCTCTTTATGGTTTGGATGGTCTTTAATAAACATTTTCAGAAATTTTTTAGCCTTCGGATAATTTCCCTTATCACTGTAAACCTTTGCAAGCCAGAGATAGGTCTGGGATTTTATATATTTTATCTTTTCTTTTTTTGCCGGTTTTAAAGAAACGTTTTTTAACTTGTCGGCAATCTCCAGGACACTATTGGCGCTTTTCTGAACTAAACCATATCGTTCTAAGGCATAGGCATATTTTTCTATGATCCATTGCGCCCTTAATGCCATGTATGTATCTTCATTTTCTGAAATAAATTCCCTGGCAGAGGACAGCCCAAGGCTAAAGGTAGCTGATGAGAGTTTATCCATACCCTTCCATTTCAGGTCTCTGGCCAGATTCAGCGAGGTCTCAAAATCTGATATATCATTGACTATGTCTGAAAGCTTTCTTATCTCATTCTGAACCAACTCTATATCTGCATCTCTTGACCAGTAAGAATCTATCAATCTTGAATATGCCTTAAGGGCAAAAAAAGGTGGGGCCGGATATCTGTTAATATATTCAGCATAATACTTTATCGCAGAATCCCAATCCTCGTTGCTCTGAGATAGTCTGCCTAACAAAAACAAAGCCTTTTTGCCAAAGGTTGTATATGAGTACTGATCAACTATTTTTACAAGGAGACTTGAGCCTTCTTGCTTTTTTCCACATTTTAGATAGGTCACGGCAATTTTATATATGTTGTTGGGGGAGAGATTTTCTGCAGGGTATTTCTGAGATATCTGTTCAAATAATGCTTTAATGGAGTCTTTATCTTTTTTCTTGTGGTAGATGTTTAATAATTTTAAAGATGTTTTTATCAGG
>JAJSZO010000196.1:1692-5067 GCA_030262795.1 Deltaproteobacteria bacterium
GGTAGTATTTTATGGCTTTTTCAATCCTGCCTTCATCTCTGGCAATGTTTCCCTTGCTTAGAAGGTAGTATTTGCCCAAGGCAAGTGTATTGCCGGCAAAAAATAAGAGAAAGACCAGTACGAAAAACGATATCTTATTAATATTAACCACAGGTTACCTTTTGTTTTGTGATTTTTGAAGGATACCTTTTACGAACTTCAAAATATCTATATCTGATTGATACCCCGGAATAGATTTCTCAAAATTGATGCGAGCGCCTATTTTGGCTTTATCTGTAATTATCCTTAAGATACAAAATGATACCTGGTTTGCATAACAAACCTGAGCAATTGCACCAGCCCCCATATCAACGGCCATTGCCTTGAATTTCTTAAAGAGCCACTCCTTTTTATTCTGAGCAGATATAAACTGATCTCCGGTGACTATTATTCCTTCTATGATTCTATTGTTGGTCTTTTTCTTATTATTGGCATAAAGGATGGCCAGTTTCCTGAGCCGTTTATCCGCAAGATTATAGCCCGGTTCATCCCTGTTAGAGCCATCCGGAACTCTGCTCCAGATAAAACCATAGGGCTTGATGGTGCCAAAATCATGCTGAAAGACTTCAGTTGCAATGATGATATCCCCGATGTTCAGGCCTTTGTTTATTGAGCCTGCAGGGGCTATGGAAATGACGGATGTTATAGGGTAATGAGATAATAGGGACTGGGCGGTTATGGCATTATTCACCTTGCCCATGGGAGATCTTACCAAAACAACATTTATATTATTTATCTTACCTGAATAGAATTCCCTTCCAGCCTTTTTTGAAATCTCTTTTATCTTCAGGATCTTTGTTATCTGTTCCAGATTTGAATTAAAGGCAACTATTATTCCGATGTCAGCTACGCTGATGTTTATTGAGATTAATACCAGGATTGGTGCTATACACCCTATTATGAAATATCTCATCAGCCTATATGCTTAATTGTCCAAGTTGTTCAAGAAGCCTGTTGCCTGCCTTGGGATTCACCATTTTTACAAAATTTATCTTCCCCAATAATGAGGATTTGAACTCGTTTAGGGTGTAATCGGAGGAATTATTCAGGTTTTTTTCCTTTTTGGCCCATTTTTTAACCTCTTGCGTAATATCTTTATGGTGACAGTTATAGATTACCGCCCTTAGTTTCTTTATTTCTTTTTTATCAATATTAGGCTTTTCGTTTACCACAATACCGGTTATCTTTTGTCTCCCAGCGTTTCTCAATATCCTCATTTTTGTCTCATTTATTTCAAATCCCTCTTCTCTTATTATCTCTTTTAAAAAAGGTATTATTTTAGTTATACCTTTATTGTTACTCGAAATGGTCATATCATCCGCATAGCGGGAGTATTCAAAGCCCATTTTATCTCCCAGCCCGGAAAACCTCTTGTCCAATCTTGTGCTTACTATATTGGCTATGGCAGGGCTTGTCGGAGCGCCTATTGGTAATCTTCCATCATGAGTAACTAATTTTGTTATCAGCAAGGATACCTGGCGAGGATAACCCAATGCGATAAACATCCCCAGTATTCTTTTAAATGTTATACTGGGGAAGAAATTTTTTATATCCATTTTTATAACGACTTTTTTCCCTATATGCCTTTCGGCATTGGTGAGAATGGATCTTCTTTTTCGAAACCCTTCAGCGTGGGAATTTAATCCCACTCTTTGTAAAAAATCGTCCAATATTTTTCTTTGGACCCCTTTTAGATAAGACCTTGGTGCAAAGATCTCTCTTTTGCTCTCATCTCGTTTTTTTATATTAAAACAGGTATAATGTTTTATCCTGTCGTTAGTCAGCCAGTTCAATCTTTTAGTGGATATCTTAAGAAAATGTGCAAGGTGGGATGAAGTAAATACACATCTAAAATTCCTCTTTTGCATTTCCAAAAAATAAGAGGATAGGAAGTTCAGAATCCTGTGATCAAGATGTCTGTTTTTATTGAGGAACTCCTGTAGTTCTTTGTTTTTGCTGCTTATCCTGTTACCGTAATAACGAATCTCCTTACCCTGATCTAACCTCAGTCTGGCATAGGCCTCAATCAGATCAACAATCTCCGATTCAACCTCAGCTCTTTGATTAGTGAGCCTGAGATTCTTGATAAACTTTTCTTTATTATTGCACAAGTATCTGTGATCCATTTTTTGTTCCATAAAAAATTGATACCGGGGCCTTATTTTACCTGATACATAACCGATGACAGATAGTGTCATCGGTGCGAAGCAAGGCAACGTGCTTGCATAGCGTAACGCTATACTACTACTCTAAAATCTGTGGCCCCGGTATCAAAACTTAATTTCTTTTAATGAAAAATCCGGTTTTTTTGTCTTTTTCAGATACTTATGGTTTGGAAATGGAATCTGACAGCAAATAGGGTTAGTACCCCTGTTTTTACTATTTTTTTTAGAACATTGGTTGAAATCCTCACAAATAATATCGTGTTTCAGGGTATCCAGGTTAATCCCGCAATCATGGCAATATAGCGGATCCGGATAAATGAAGGAAGAAAGATATGATCTGGAATATATATTAACTGATCTGCAATTTGTACATTCAACAGCTTCATTTAGATCAATAGTTCGGCCTAAGCAAAATCCCATACCTGTTACACTAAGGAATGTGGTTTTAGAGGCAGTTTCCTTTAAAAATTCTCGTCGGGTTAGCTCTTCAGCCATAAAAATCCTATTTTTTAAATAAGATTAGGAACGTGAACGAATTAACTTCCGCAAGTAGGCGCACAGATTTAGGTCAGGTTTGTTCGATCTACAATCACAAAAGTCGAAGGAATAGCGAGCTATTTCAAGATTTTTGTGATTGTAGATCGGGCAAAGATGGCCTGATGCTGTGATGCATAGTTGCGGAAGTTCTTTCGTCCACGTTCCTTAGTAGTATATAAGTTCAGCATAGAGAACAGCGTAAAACATTTTATTATTACCTTGTCAAGATATATTCAGCAATTCTTATTATGGGATATTCTATGATATATCATATAGTTGTAAGTTTTTATCTATTAGAGTTGTTGCGCAATAATAAAAATTGGCATATTTTTGGCAAAATACCGTATCCTGTCTTATATTATTGAGTAGAAAGATTGATAGAGATGAATCAGAGGGATAAGTTAATTACTTACCGGCTAAAGCCGGTAAGTAATTAACTTTAAAATATGCTAAAGACCTTTCCACCTAAAGGTGAAGGTTTATACCCTGCCCCTTGGAAATTAAACAAATTCTTATTTTTTTAAGCGAATGAAAAATTATTAAGAATTCAAACTTTTTAATATGTTGGGTAGAAATTCGGAGAGACCTGAAAGGAGGATATTGTCAGCTTATTTTGAATTTTTTTCTATACTCG
>JAJSZO010000197.1:0-1605 GCA_030262795.1 Deltaproteobacteria bacterium
CCGGATTTGCGAGAAAGAGTTAAATTTTTGGAGGAAACATTGAAAACAAAACAAACAACAGAAAATGGTTGAAATTCCTTACAACAGAATCATTGACTTTCTTCGCGGCATTGTCCCTTTTAATGAGCTTCCTCAGGAAGTTTTAAGCAAAATTCCCCAAAAGATAGCAATTGATTATTTCCCGAGAGAGAGCTTAATTCTTGAGCAGGATGGCGCTGTGTGTGATTATCTCTATATTATCCAGACCGGCGCGGTGGAGAAAACTGTCCGCAAGGATGGTGTGGATATTCTCCTGGAATATAAAGCTGAAAACGATTTTTTCGGAAGTGCTTCCCTTATTAACGGGACAGGTCCCGCATTCAATGTCCGGGCCTACGAAGATACGGTATGTTATTTACTTCCCAAAGAGACTTTTGATGAGCTGATGCAGAACCATGCAGGGTTTCACGAGCATTTTGCCGTCAGAGTATCCAGACTTGCGTACCGGCTGAAAAATGCCCAGACAGCTATTTTTACGCCTCGCGGGGTATCGGACACAGTGGTTTTCCGATCAGACGACTACCTGTTCAATGTCACCGCCGGCGACCTAATCAAACAAAAACCGGTAACATGCTTACCTTATCAGGAAGCCTCCTTTGTAGCCAAATTGATGGCCCGCGAGGGAGTTGGTTCTGTTGTTGTGGTTGATGTTCAAAATCGCCCTCAGGGGATTGTTACCAAAAGCGACATGACAAATCGAATTCTTGCAGCAGGAAAGACAGGATCTGAACCAATCAGAACGATCATGAGCGAACCTGTTTTTTCCGTTGCTCCGGAGGAACTATGTTTCAACGTCCTTTTTAAGATGGCGCGGTTTAATTGTCATCACATATGTGTTGTTGAGGAAAAATCGCTTTTAGGTATTATTTCGCAGCATGACCTGATCATACTCCAGGGATCTAATCCCCTTGCTGTGATCAATGACATTCAAAAGCAGACAACCGTTCAAGGGGTTGCACGGTTAGTTAATGCCATGGACCAAATGGTCAAAAGACTTCTCAGCTCCGGTGCATCCTCAAAAGAGATCGCAGCCGTTGTTTCTGAGTGCAATGACCACCTGACACGAAAAATCATCTCCTTGACAGAAGAAGCCCTGCGTGAAGAAGGCATAGGGCCTCCTCCTGTTCCATACTGCTGGCTTGCTTTGGGCAGTGAAGGCCGCAAAGAGCAAACACTGAGAACAGATCAGGATAATGCCATCATTTATTCGGATCCGGAGCCTGGCTCAGAGCAGGATATCCACAAATACTTTCTTCGGTTAGCTCAAGGTGTTGTTGCAGGTCTAGAAATCTGTGGCATTCCGCTATGCAAAGGAGATATTATGGCAAGTAACCCGCGATGGTGCCAGCCGGAAACAGTTTGGAGGCATTACTTTTCATCGTGGATCAATAAAGCATTGCCTGAAGACCTGAGAAACTGTACAATTTTTTTCGATTTCCGCCCCCTTGCAGGTGACGCTATACTGGCCCGAAAACTCCGGACTTTTTTGAATCACAACATTGAAAAAAATAGAGCTTTTTTAAGACATCTTACCACCAACGCCCTTTATAACGGACCGCCCATCGG
>JAJSZO010000197.1:1705-5024 GCA_030262795.1 Deltaproteobacteria bacterium
TCATTGACACTGCCCTGGTCGCTGCCTGGATCCGGCGCATAGAGGAGGTAGAACTCATAGTTCCTGAAAGCTGCCATGACACAGGCTTTGACGCTATAGCTGTACACTTTGGCATTACCGCCAATGATCGTCATACCGCCTTTGGCGACGCCCTGTCTGCGGCATTGCTTTTTCAACGTTTTATCAATATATTGAATAGAAACAGTGTAACGACTTTGGGTCAACTTGTTAGAATTGCGGGAGTGTCTTGAGATATAAGTGCTCGCTCAAACAGGAATTCTCAATTTTAAAAGGTGAAATCAGATGAATTCAAACAAAATAGAAAAGGCCAAAAAACCGGCGATGGTTGTGCTTATTAGCATTGTCGTTTCCATAATTGTTCTGATCGTTGGCGTAATGGGAATGAAAATGCTGGCAAGTATGAAAACCCCTCCGGCCGTGGCAAGAAATGGCGAACGCCCCTTGCGGGTTGAAACAATGCAGGTCAAGCAAGAGGATATTCCAGTATTTATAACCGGCTATGGCGAAGTAAAAACGTTTAACGTGGTACCCATCGCACCTGAAGTTACGGGAAAAATCGTTAAAATACACTCCAGACTGGAAGCCGGTGAGATTATTCCCAAAGGAGAGCTCCTTTTTAAGATTGATCCAAAGGATTATTTGACGATCCGCAAAACCGGCAGAAAACGTTTAAAAATCCTTGAACGAAGTCATGATCTGGCGAAAAACGAGTATGAGCGGGTTCGGATCTTGTTTGAAAAAAATAACGTTGGAACTCTGGTAGGTGTTGAAGCGGCTGAGAATGCGATGCTTTCTGCATCTGATCTGACAAACCAGATTGCACAGATTCTGGAAACAGCAGAAACCAATCTTGAACGATGTGAGGCCAGTGCCCCATTTAATGCACGTATCAAATCGGTTTCGCTGGAAAAAGGTCAATATGTCACACCGGGGCAAAATGTTGTAACTCTGGCAGATGATTCGGTCCTGGAAATCCAGGTGCCTTTAGACAGCCGTGATTCTCGTAAGTGGCTGCGTTTTAGAGAAGATAAAACAAACGGAAAAGCCGCATGGTTTTCTTCTCTCGAACAAGTACCATGTCAGATTAGCTGGACAGAGAATAACAATGGGCAGACCTGGGACGGCCAACTGCACCGGGTTGTGAAGTTCGACCAGCAGACTCGGACCCTTACGGTTGCTGTGCGGGTCTATGCCGAAACCGCAGTGAAAAAAAATCCTCAGTCTTTGCCCCTTGTAGAAGGCATGTTCTGTTTGATAAAGATTCCGGGCAGAACTCTGAACAGCGTTTTTCGACTCCCCCGCCAGGCCGTGAGCTTTGAGAATACGGTACATCTTGCGGTTGATAATCGCCTGAAAACAGTACCGGTAAAGGTAGCACGTATGGAAGGTGAGAATGTCTATGTACACAGCGGTCTGATTGCCGGTGACATGGTTGTAACCACACGACTCATTGATCCGCTGGAAAATGCACTGTTGGAAATAACAAACAATAGCCAAAAGGAAAAACAATCATGAAACGCGTACTGGCAGCATTTGCCCGAAACACGGTATTTGCTAATATTGTTCTTGTTTTGATCTTTCTGGCAGGTGGAATCGCCACCATGTCCATGATCCGAGAGAATTTTCCGGAATTTTCTCTGGACATGATTACGATTTCAGTTCTCTATCCCGGGGCCGATCCCGAAGAAGTTGAAGAGGGAATTTGTCAAAAGATTGAAGAGACCATAGAGGGCATGGAAGGTATCAAACAGTATACAACTCAGTCAAGTGAAAATGCCGGAACCGCCAATATCGAAGTAAAAGAAGATTATGATGTGAGTGATGTCCTGGACAGGGTCAGAACCAAAGTGAATGCCATTTCCACTTTTCCGGTTGATGCGGAAAAGCCGGTCATCTTTGAGTTTATGCTTAAGGACCCGGTAATGTTGCTCTATCTTTCCGGCGATATGTCTGAACGGAGAATAAAAGAGTGGTCGGAGAGAATAAAGGACGAAATCCAGCAGCTTCGAGAGGTTTCTAAAGTGGAAATCTTCGGTGCCAGAGGATATGAAATCAATATTGAGGTATCCGAAGAACGGCTGCGTGAATATGGCTTAACCTTCAACATGATTGTGGATGCAATTCGACGCAGCAGCCTGAATCTTGCAGGTGGAACCATCCGGACTCAGGGAGAAGAGATTCGGGTACGAACCATGGGGCGTAAGTATACGGGTGAGGCGCTTTCTTCCATCGTTGTTCTGGCGCGCCCAGAAGGTGAGATCATCACGCTGGATCGTGTGGCCTCCATTAACGACGGATTTACGGAAGATCCCATCAATGCCCTGATAAACGGCGAGCCGTCTGTTCTTCTCATCATTTATAAAACTAAGGAAGAAGATGCTCTAATTATATCAGAGGCTGTTCAACAGTTTATCTCTCAAAAACAGATGCAACTGCCCGTTGGAGCCAATATTAAAATACTTTATGATAATACGGAAATGCTCCGGTCGCGGATTAATATGCTGTCGAAAAACCTCATTATTGGGCTGATGATTGTTTTTTTACTGCTGTGGTGTTTTTTAAATGCCCGACTCTCATTCTGGGGAGGTATGGGGATTCCAGTTTCCATTGCAGGCGCAATGGCTATTCTTTGGGCCATCGGCGGCACCATAAACATGATATCACTTTTCGGATTAATAATGGTTTTGGGCATCGTGGTGGATGATGCAATTGTCGTGGGCGAAGCAATCTATTTCCACCGCAAGCAGGGTGAGCCACCAATAAAGGCGGCGGTGGAAGGTGTATGTGAGGTAGGTATGCCAGTGATTGCCGCTGTAACAACATCTATTGTGACGCTTGTACCGCTTTTCTATATAGGTGGAATTATGGGTAAATTCATTTCCATCATGCCTGCGATGGTTATTGCCTGCCTGGCAGTTTCCCTGCTTGAATGTCTGATTTTATTACCGGCTCATCTGAGCCATCTCCCAAACCCGGATTCAAAAAACAATAATCTAAACCCTCTGACCCGCAGACTGGAAGTAGTACACCGCCTGACCAGTTCCGGTATGGAATGGTTTGTAGCTCGCATTTATACACCGCTTTTGAGCAAGGCCCTTTACTGGCGCTATATTTTACTTTGTATTGCCATCAGCATCCTGCTCTTAAGCATCGGACTGATAAAGGGGGGTATTCTGAAGTTTGAAGTTTTTCCGGAGGTTGACGGGTTTATCATGACCTCGACCGTGGAGTTTCCCGGCGGCACACCGTCGGACGTTACCAAACAAGCGATTGAACAGATTGATGCGGCCCTCCTGCG
>JAJSZO010000198.1 GCA_030262795.1 Deltaproteobacteria bacterium
GGCGCTTCTATGATAAACGATATAAGCGCTATGTACAGGGACCCTGATATGATGGGCATTGCAGCAAAATATGGAGTGCCGGTAGTAATCATGCACATGAAGGGTACTCCTGAAACAATGCAGATTTCTCCCCACTATGATCATCTTATAAAAGAGATCAAAGAATTTCTTGAAAAAGCAATTGACAGAGCTGAAAAAAATGGAATTGCAAGGTCTAAAATAATAATAGATCCCGGAATTGGTTTCGGCAAAACAGTCGAACATAATTTTCTTATAATTAAGAATATAGATAAATTTAAAACGCTGAATAATCCTGTTTTGATAGGGCCTTCAAGAAAATCATTTATTCGAAATGTTCTTGAGGGCAGCCGGGACGGTGATATCAAGCTTGATATGTTGGAACTTGAAACAGGAACTCAGGCATCAATTGCCGCTGCGATTTTAAACGGTGCTCACATTGTAAGGGTTCATGACGTTGCCAAAGCACGTTTAACGTCGACAATAATTGATAAAATCAGAAACGTTTAGGAACGTGGACGAAATAACTTCCCCAAGTAGGCGCACAGATTTGGGTCGAATTTGTTTGATCTCAGATCACAAAAGTTGATGGAATAGCGAGCTATTTCAATATTTTTGTGATTTGAGATCGAACAAAGGCGGCCTGAAGCTGTGATGTATAGTTGTGGAAGTTGTTTCGTCCACGTTCCTTATCTATGAGAAATCATAAATTGTAACTACAAACCCTAAAACCCTGAACCCTAAAACCTTGAACCTCTGAACCTCTGAACCTCTGAACCTTAAAACCCTGATTACAATGCTTCTTGTTATAGATGTTGGAAATACAAACACCGTAATTGGTATTTACAATGGCAAGACCCTGGTAAGAGACTGGCAAATAAGAACTGTAAATACAATAACGGAAGATGAATTTAATATTATCGCAGTCAGTCTTTTTAGCGGAAGTGATATAACATTTAAAGAGATCAGTACTATTGTCATCTCCTGCGTTGTCCCGCCTCTGGTAAGAATTTTTGATTCTTTCTGCCATAAATATTTAGGGCAGAGTCCATTATGGGTAGATGCCAAGTCTGTCAATATAATGCCGATACTTTACAATAATTCTGATGAGGTGGGGGCTGACAGAATTGCCAATTCAGTTGCTGCATTTGAAAAGTATAAAACCAGCCTGATTGTAATTGATTTTGGCACAGCAACTACCTTTGATTCAGTCTCGGCAAATGGTGAATATCTCGGTGGCGCAATATGCCCCGGAATTATGATTTCTGCTGAAGCTCTGTTCTTAAAGGCATCCAGACTTCCAAGAGTCGAGATATTTTCTCACCCGGAAAAAGTTATAGGTAAAGATACGGCAAGCAGCATAAAATCCGGTATTATTTATGGATATGCAGGTCTTGTGGATGGAATAGTAAGGCGGATGAAGATTGAAATGGGTACTGCTCCCAAGGTGATTGCCACAGGGGGTTTGTCAGATCTTATAGCTGATGTTTGTGACAGCATAGAAGAGCTTGAGCCCACACTGACCCTTGAAGGGCTACGCATTATATACGAAAAGTGCTATAGACTTTCAGATAAATAATTTCACTGCGTTATCAGTCAAAATCTTCGATGACGTACACATCAGCACGACTTACTCAGATTTTTCCTTCTATCCTTGTGAAATGAATTATCTGAAAGTTTATATAACAAAACATAAAAGTTCACCACGGAACAACAACGAAAAAAAACCCTAAACCTTTACGATCACAGATTGCCGGTTTTAGCCAGCGACTCCTTAAATACGTGATAAAATACAGTATTGTCGGCTACACTACGCTTGAGGATCTTTTGCATTTCATCAACATTATTTACGTTGACAATAATATTAACACTTTTGTTGAAGGCCATCATGCTGTCCATGGTGCGAAAGCGGTTAGTGACAAGGATCAAAAAGATGTTGCGCCTCGTGTCCATAGCAAGTTGAGCTATGTATTTAAATATATTATTTTTGTCAGGATCCTGAGTGTCGAACAATTCGTTTAGCACCACCAGTTCAAAAACATGAAAGCGCATCTGTTTGAGAGCCTCAACAGCCGACTTTGGTTCTGTGATATTATATTCCATCTTCTTTAGAGCCATTCTGATCTTAGCTCTGATGGCCGGATCAGGTTCACACAAAAGAGCTGTTTCTGCACCCTCTTCCACAAAATCAAAAGGCTTTTCGGAAGCGTCATAAGTGCTGGAAACTACCTCGTCAAATATTGTTTTTTCCAAGCCGGGTTTTGATTCGGCGGATATGGCAGGGGTTTTTTCGGGCGATGGAGAAACAGATGACCGGGTGTCCATGGAAATTTTATTATTGCACTTTGGACATGTTAACGAAAAGACTTTCCCTTGTGGGATCTTTTCATCCGAAATTTTGAATTTACTCTCACACTGTTTGCATATAACTTCCATAATCTTAGTCTCTTATTTAGTGTCTGAACGAAAACTGTCTTTTTCGCCCATATCTGCGTCAGGCGCAAATTTTAATCCTCGAAATACTCAATGTATTCCTGCGGTTAAAATTTGCGCTTTCCTTGATCTGAACAAAAAATCCTGGTTTTCGTTCGGGCACTATTTGGTCTTTCTATAATCCATGTCCACTTCAAGTCCTTCGATATCGGTGGTAATCTCGCCTCGAGCACTCTTTAACGAGTCGATTCCACGGCCAACTATACCCTTACGGGAAGCATAAGCCATAGCTGTCTCTTCGGTAATGTAGCCTTTTTTGTACAGATTTACGATATAATCATCAAAAGTGAGCATACCAAAGGCCTTACCTGCCTGTATGATTTCGTAAAACGTTTTTCCCTCGGATTCTCCGTTCAAAATCGTATCTTTAGTCCTGATGTTGGATCCCATGATTTCAAAGGCTGCCGAGCGACCGCCGCCTATTGTGGGAAGAAGTCTCTGGCACGCGATCCAGCGGACAGTATCGGCAAGCCGGATGCGAATTTGCTTCTCTTCCTCGGTATTGAACATACCAAGTATGCGATTAATAGTTTGTCCAGCGTCCACTGTGTGTAAGCTACTCATTACCAGATGGCCTGTCTCGGCCGCGCTGAGGCCAATCTCAACAGTTTCCCTGTCACGCATCTCGCCGACCAGTATTACCTTTGGAGCCTGGCGGAGAGCGGCCCTTAAGCCATTGGCAAAACTGTCGAAATCGGTTCCCATCTCCCTCTGGTTGAAAGTAGCCTTTTTTTGCGGGTGCTGAAATTCTACAGGGTCTTCGAGCGTTACTATGTGGACTGATTTGCTTTCGTTAATTTCATTAAGTACTCCGGCCAGAGAAGTAGATTTTCCGCTTCCAGTTGCACCTGTCACCAGAATAATCCCGTTTTTTTCCTGGGCCATTTTGTAGAATGCCTCGGGAAGCGCCAGTTCTTTGCAGGTTGGAATTTTAGTTTCGAGTTTTCTGAGGACAATGGAGTAGTTGCTTTGCCGGGAAAAAATATTCACCCTGAAACGTGCTTTGCCTGGAAGTTCATAAGACAAATCGCACGATCCCTCTCTCAGAAGAATATCTGTAAGACGTTTGTTCCTGTCGATCAGGTTCAGAGCGAAAATTTCAGTCTGAAACGGTGTGAGTTCATGAAACAAAGGATCCATTTTTACCCCGATAAGCTCGCCCGAACTTTCTACCTGAAACGGCTTGCCGACAGTGATGTTAAGGTCCGAGACATTGCCGAATGCATCAAGCATTCTTGTCAGCATATGATCAATTTCCTGTTTTTTCATAGCGAACCATCCTATGCTTCAGTGAAGTCTGCAGGCGGGGTCTTTAACAGAGACCTGAATTTTGACTTATCATTAGCTTTGGAGTAAGCTTCATCAGGACTTATCATCCTTTTTGTACACATTTCCATTATAGCGTCATCAAGAAGCTGCATGCCGTATTTCTTTCCTGTTTGAATCATTGAAGGAATCTGGTAGGTTTTTGCTTCTCTTATCAGATTTCTAATCGCAGGATTTGCAATCAATATTTCAAGAGCGGCACAACGCCCCTTCTTGTCAATTCTCTTAAACAGTACTTGTGCTATTATAGCTCTGAGTCCGTCAGAAAGCGTGGAACGTATCTGTGACTGTTCGCTTGCAGGAAAGACCTCAATAATACGATCAACTGTTTTAGCAGCGCTGGAAGTATGTAATGTGCCGAAAACAAGATGTCCTGTAGATGCGGCTTCTATGGCAAGTGATATAGTTTCAAGGTCCCTCATTTCACCAACCAGAATAATGTCCGGATCCTCACGTAGAGCGCCGCGCAGAGCTGCGCTAAATGATTTGGTATGAAGACCGACCTCACGGTGGTTTACAATACAAGCCTTGCTTTCATGAACAAATTCGATCGGATCTTCGACAGTAATGATATGATCCTTACGGCTATGGTTTGCCACATCAATTATGGCTGCCAATGTAGTCGATTTTCCGCTGCCTGTAGGACCTGTTACTACGACAAGGCCTCTTGGAAGTGATGCCAGCCTGGGTATTACAGGAGGAAGGCCAAGCTGTTCAGCGGTCAATATTGTATCTGGAATTTCTCTGAAAACTGCAGCAGCGCCATTTTTCTGCATAAAGAAATTTGCCCGGTATCTGGCAAGGCCGGGTATTTCATAGCCAAAGTCAACATCTCCGGTCTCTTCAAATGTCTTGACCTTATCTTCGGGCGCAATCTCATATAGCATACTTTTCAGTTCATTAGTATCCAGTACCTTATATTTGACCCTTTCTATATCTCCCATTATTCTGAGTGCGGGTGGTTGACCTGCAACAAGATGAAGATCTGAAGCGCCCTGGTCATTCATCAACTTGAAAAATGCATCTATTTTTGCCATTTGCTACTCCAGTTAATTCGTCCACGTTCCTTATTTTAGGCTACCAACTTAA
>JAJSZO010000199.1 GCA_030262795.1 Deltaproteobacteria bacterium
AAGCTGCTTTCACTGTCAGATGATGCTCGAAACCGTTTCAAAACAAATCTCCTCTCCTTAAAGCGAAATCAGGTAATAAAAATTGCGGAAAAATATTTCAGTCAGGAAGAAAAAAAACAGGCTGTAGCAGTAATATCGAGTGAAGATAAATTGAAAGAGGCAAATCAAAAACTCAAAGAAAATCCTTTAAAGCTTTTCAGGATTTAGCAGATTTTCTTAGGTTATATGCCAATAGCATTCGGCATGAATATTGCTTATCAAATTGCAACCACTTAATATTGCTACATTCAAGAAAAACTATTTTTGAAAAACACTTTATATGCCCAATTTATCTGTTTTTAACTATCAAATGAAATCAGATAGTTATATATTGAAACAAAAAGCATGCCGAACTGTATTGGTTTTATTGCTAACAATTTGGCATAATCTTACTTTATGGTGACATGGTTCGTGGGATCTGTGTCCAGGCTCAAATCCCAAAAATATCAAAATAGCTCGCTATTCCATCAACTTTTGTGATCTGAGCCTGGATTTGAGATTTGGGCAAATTCGACCCAAATCTGTGCGCCTACTTGTGGAAGTTAATTCGTCCACGTTCCTTAGCAAGAAGTTTTCATTTGCTTCTCCCTCGGACCGCCATCGCTCTCGCCCAAAGAAGCCGGTCTGCAGCCCTACCTTTTTAGACTCCTACCTGTTAAATCGATAATTCTTGGTCAGTTATGGTTACTTTTGGTAAAAATTGGAATAATTGAAAGAATATATTGACATATACTAACCTGCTAAATATAAGCTGAAATGATTCTGATTAATTTTATGTCAAGTAAAGAGACTTTGAATTTTACTGTAAATAGTGAAAATGGGAATAACAAAAAGGTAGCGTTTTTCAAAGGTCTCGTAAGGGAAAATAAAATATGAAACAGTTACTTTCAACCAGAGAGGTTGCGCAGTTTCTGGATATTAACGAAAAGATGGTATATACGCTGGTTGCGGACAAGGGACTTCCGGCGACAAAAGTTACAGGCAAATGGCTTTTTCCGCTGAAACTGGTAGAGCAATGGATTGAGACCAATACAATTAATTATCCTGAGCCTGCAGGCCAACTTCCGCCCTACCATGGGTTACTTATAATAGCCGGAAGTAACGATCTTCTCTTAGACAAAACCATTTCCCTTTTTAATACCCTCTTCCCCGGTAATGTTGCGGTATTTGGAAACCTGGGAAGCATGGGAGGTTTGAGGGCGCTGCGCCAAAATCTATGCCATATAGCTTCAAGCCACCTTCTCCAGGAAAATGAAAATGAATACAATTTTGATTTTGCCACCAAAGAACTGGAGAAAATGCCGGCTGTGGTCAATTTCTGCAAACGTGAGCAGGGCATACTGGTTCAAAAAGGAAACCCAAAAAAAATCAATGAGATTGCCGATATTGCCCGGCCGGGAATCAGGATAATAAATCGTTCTCTCGGCACCGGCACACGCCTTTTATTTGATCGTAAGCTGAAGGAGGCAGGAATTAAATGCGAAAAAATCAAAGGATACAATACAGAAGTTCACAGGCACATGGATGTCGGTCTTGAAATATTAGCCGGCCGTGCCGATGCAGGGCCTGCTATTAAGCCGGTTGCCTCTCTTCTTGGCCTTAAATTTATTCCTGTTCGCTGGGAACGCTACGATCTTCTCATCACAAAAGAAAGATTTTTTGATAAAGGGGTGCAATTTTTTATAGGTCTTCTCCATGAGCAGGCTTTTATTGACTTGGCAGAAAATCTTGATGGTTATGATGTTACTATAAGCGGCAAGGTGGTTTTCCCACAAGAAATTTAACAGAAGATTTCAATGAAACGATTAATTAAAAAAACAGTTCTTATTACAACCCTTGTTGCCTTTGTCGGCATATTATCGGTATCAATCGCTGCGGCAAAAGAGAAGGTCATAATATTTCATGCCGGCAGCTTAACAGTGCCTTTTGCCAAGATAGAAAAATTGTTTGAAGCAAAATACCCAAACATAGACGTGCTCAGGGAGCCAGGCGGCAGCACAAAGATGGCACGCATGATTTCAGAGCTTCACAAGCCAGCGGACATTATGGCTGCTGCGGATTTTAAAATAATTGATAAGACCCTCATTCCTCAATATGCTGTTTGGAACATCCGTTTTGCAACGAACCAGTTGGTGCTCTGTTATACAAACAAAAGCCGTTTTGCAAAAGAGGTCAATGCTGACAACTGGTACAAAATTCTGGGCCGTAAAGGGGTCATCTGGGGACATTCCGACCCGAACCTTGACCCTTGTGGCTACCGGAGCCTTATGGTGTTGCAATTAGCAGAAAAACTCTATGAACAACCCGGGCTTTATGATCAACTAATCGCAAATTGCCCGAAAGAAAATGTAAGGCCGAAATCCGTAGAGCTGGTCTCTCTGCTAAAAACCGGAAATATGGACTATGCCTGGGAGTATCTCTCCGTTGCCGTGCAGCATGATCTGAAATATATCAAGCTTGATGATCACATTAACCTTGGCAACTATAAATATGATACGTTTTACAAACAGGCCAGGGTGAAAGTAACCGGTAAAAAACCAGGAACATGGATGTATAGAATCGGCAAATCCTGTACCTATGGCATTGCTATGATTAAAGATTGCTGCAATCCAAAAGGGGCAATTCTTTTCCTTGAGTATCTGCTCAATCCTGACGGGGGATTAAAAATATTAAAAGAGATGGGCCAACCGCCCTTTATGCCGTGCCGCGTGCCGACAGAAGAGGCCGTAAAATTGCTCCCAGCGCCTTTAAAAAAGCTGGTAGAAGTTAGAAATTAAAGGTTATTAGCCTTTGGCCTATCCACCTGAGTATTTTATACATGACAGCTAAAAAACATATTGATCCCTTTATATGGCTTGCTGTTTCAAGCAGTATAATCATTATTGCATTTATTCTGTTTCCATTAATCGAAATGGTGGCGCAGCCGTCATTCGCCGACCTGATGGATACAATAAAGGACAAAGACGTAATCAGCTCCATATGGCTCAGCCTGTATACTTCGGGAACGGCTGCTCTGATATCATTTATATTCGGTACACCATTTGCATATCTTCTTGCCAGAAAAGATTTTGCCGGGAAAAAAATCATAGAAAGCATTATAGATCTTCCCATTATGATCCCTCATCCCGTAATAGGAATCGCTATTTTGTCCATAGCAGGACAGAACCACTGGCTTGGCCAAATAATAAGTTCCATTGGAATAAGGATTATGGGATCTGTTACAGGAATTATTGTTGTCTTAACTTTTGTTGGTCTCCCCTTTTACGTTAATACGGTTAAAGCTGGATTTGAGTCTATTCCTTCACGACTGGAAAATGTTTCCCGCAGTCTTGGGGCATCTATAACAGACACCTTTTTCCGGGTGACATTTCCTCTTGCATGGAGAAGCATGGTGGTTGGCATGATCATGTGTACTGCGCGCGCCGTCAGCGAATTCGGGGCGGTTGTAATTGTCGCATACCATCCCATGATTGCGCCTGTGATGATATATGAACGCTTTACAGCTTACGGCCTTAAATATTCACAGCCGGTTGCCGTCTGGCTGATAATAGTTTGTCTTTTCCTTTTTCTTCTTCTGAGAATATTTTCTGTTCAAAAAAAGCATTCGCCATGATCCAAATAAAAGACTTGAACGTTAAACTGTCAGGCTTTTCTCTGCATGATATTGATCTGACAGTGGAGAGGGGTGAGTTTTTTACCCTTCTCGGCCCCACAGGCGCGGGGAAAACCGTTGTACTGGAATCTGTAATCGGAATAATCCCGGTTGAAAAAGGGCGCATCTATATAAACAACAAAGAGGTAACAAATCTGCCCCCTGAAAAACGCAATATCGGCATTGTTTATCAAGATCATGCGCTTTTCCCTCATTTGACGGTATATAAAAATATAACATATGGTTTGCGGTATCATAAGATAAACGGAAAAGAGCCCGGCAAAAATTTAAGCTTTATAATCGACCGGCTGTCACTTGTTCCTTTATTGGAAAGATCTGTCATAAATTTGAGCGGGGGAGAAAAACAGAAGGTAGCTCTTGCCCGCGCCCTTGCGGTAGATCCTTCGGTACTCCTTCTCGACGAACCGTTGTCAGCGCTGGATCCTAATTTCCGTGAAGATACAAGAGAAATACTTAAAAGGCTTCATGTTGAAACAGGAATCACAATACTTATGGTTACGCACGATTTTACAGAAGCCCATTTCCTGGCGCAGCGCACAGCAGTCATCAACAATGGAAGAATTGAGCAGATAGGATCAATTCCCGAAGTGTTTCATAAGCCATCAACCCCTTTTGTGGCTAAATTTGTCGGCATGAAAAATATCTTTCCGGCAATATTTAACGGGAACAAAGCCCAAATCGGAAAACTGGCTATAAAAACAAACTCACTCATAAACGGCTCTAAAAAATATATAGCCATACGGCCGGAAGATATTCATATAAGCACAGAGAAACAGTCACTGCCCGAACGTAATTCAATTAAAGGCACTGTGTCAAAGATTTTAAACCATGGTTTTTACTGTGATGTCAGCATAGAAACTTTTTATATTAAATTCACGGCTATTATTCCGTCAAATTCACCTGTAACTATGAACCTTGCGGAAGAAAACAGTGTCTATATCTCTTTTGATCCTGCCGACGTTCATGTCTTATAATAAAAGGAAATACCTATTGATTTAGTTCATAAAGGAGTCGTCGGTAGTTGCCAGTTGTGCATAAGTAATAGTTTCAGTGGAGAGACAAGCTCTCACAAGTCGATCAAAAAGTTCTCTTTCCCAGAAGCGTCGGTTAAAACGATAGCAGACTTCGGAGAGATAGGATTGCAAGTGTTTTTCAGAAACCCCACGATGAGTCCCCCTAATGACAGCCTTGACGTTG
>JAJSZO010000200.1 GCA_030262795.1 Deltaproteobacteria bacterium
TCCCATTTTTTATCAGCCTCGGTCATCTCAAATTTTTCGGTGACCTTCATGGTGGCCATAATCTCTCCGGCAGCGTTCTGAAGGGCGATTTCATCACCTGCGTGGATGCTGTCGGCATCTTCTTTAGAAGCGGATAATGTTACGGGAACCGGCCAGAATGTACCGTCGGCCATCAAAAAATTCTCGCAAACACCTTTCCAGTCAGCCTTGGTCATGAAACCGTTTAATGGGCTGAATCCGCCGATACCCATCATAATAAGATCGCCGTTCTCACGACCCGAAATAGAAATGGTTTTCAATGTTTTTGCCTTTGCTTTCTCTGCTTCCAGCTCACTTCCATGCAGTAAGCCACAGACTAAGCCTTTTCCTCCATGTGGTGCTACTAATTTCGACATAGATTTTTTTCTCCTTAATTATAAAAGTTTAATTCATCAATAAGCTGTTGTGTTTTTTCATTAACCAAATGGTTTTAAATATCCTGTACCTTTGGGTTACCTGTTCATTACCTGTTCGCATACTCAGCATACGCCATAGCTACTGTTCTGTATACTATATGGGCAAGTTTGGAAAACGGCAGGTAAGCAAACAGATTGAATACAAATATCAGATGTACAAAATACATAAAGTATGAAGCACCGGCAGCACCGGCAAGCCTGGTCATTTCAGTAAGCATTCCGGTTAAACCAAGACCCAGAACGAGTCCGAGAAGATACCAATCTTTATAACTTGTTGTCTGATCAGTTTTGGACAACCGGTTTTTTATCATCAGGACACTACCGATAACCAGGGCTATACCACTAACATTGGCAAGCCATTTAACCGGATTTAATTGTGAATAAGGACCATGTATCTGAAAAACATATAAAACAACAAAAAAGATATTTGTTACAATAAAAAGTCCTATAAATGAATACAATACCATAATATGTGCTGTAGCGCGGTCTTTGTTCTCACCACACTCTGTAAACTTGTCATGTTTTAATATTGTGGGTAAAATACGAATAAGTGCCTGAATAAAAGGACGAAGTTCTATCCTGCCTTTATCAGTCTTTCCTTCACGCACCGCACTTTCATGCATGTCTTTTATAAATCTGTTAAGTCCCATCGCAAATATGGCTATAACCCATACAGTAAGCGGTACAAAAATCATATCAACCAGCCATGAGGAAAAGAAATGCGAATGTACGATCTCTTCTCCGCCGGGACTAAAATCCATCAAACCTGTAATAAAACCCAGAACCAGAAAAATAATTACAGGGATAAGCAAAAGAACGGGCAGTTTTCCCGGATCATTAACTGCTTTGGCCAGCCACTTTGGAACTGCATACTCGGAAATTGCATAGGAACGAATAGCTCCCAGCACATCACCCGGATTTGCACCGCGGGGACATTGTGTTGAACAGTCACCACACTGATGACAAAGCCATATGTCCAGGTTGCTTACAAGTTTATCCTTTAGACCCCATTGTGCAGCTATCATCTCTTTTCTTGGAAAAGGTTTATTATCCGGAGAAATAGGACAAACCACCGAACAGGTAGCGCACTGGAAGCATTTTTTCACATCACCGCCCCCAAGCCCGACAATTTCTTTAACAAAATTTACATCAGGCTTAACCAGGTATCTATCAGCCATATTAACACCTCCTATTGAGCCGATTTCAAAACGTCCCATTTTGTTCAATCTCTGCGTCAGGCACAAATTTTAATCCTCGAAATACTCAATGTATTTCTGTGGTTAAAATTTGCGCCTTCATTGACATTGAACAAAATGAAACGTTTTGAAACCGGCTCTATTGACTAATAATTATTGAAGACAGACTATTTAAAAGTCTGTCTTCAATTTATAATTGCCAAATTATTTAGAATCCTTTGAACGGATTCGGGCCAAGCTCCTCAATCATCTTCACAAAGGAATTAATCATCTCAGGCAGCTTGTCATATTCATCAATTGCAATATCGAACTGAGTCACCCTCTCTTTTTCAAGCGCCAGGGCTTCCAGAGCATCACCTATTTTTTCCATTCTGATGGAAGCGAGTTCACTCCCTTTAACAAAATGGCACTGATAGTCATCACCATGTTTGCAACCAAGCAGGAAAGCACCATCCATACCCTGAGCAAGTGCATCTTTAATCCAGATCACATTTACAGACCCAAGACATCGAACCGGAATAAAACGAACCTGTGAAGAATACGATAGTCTGTTCATGCCGGCAATATCCAATGCAGGCAGTGCATCATTTTCACAGATCAGACCGAGAATCCTGAAGGGTGGTTCCTCGTAATCATCTTCAGAAGGAACCCCAATTGCTTTTACCATCGAACCGATGCTGTCAACATTATAGTCAGCAAACCCTATAATACGCTCCGGACATGCACCCATGCAGGTACCGCAACGTCTGCACCTTGTCGGATTCGGTTTTGGCGTTCCTTTTTCATCATCGTCAAGCGCGCCAAATGGACATTCTTCCGTACAGCGCTTGCACTGGGTACATCTCTGGAAGAAAAAGTCCGGGAATGTCATATCGCCCGACCTTGGATGTACGGCAACGCCCCTGTTGACAGATTCAATACACTGAATGGCTTTAAGCGCAGCACCTGCAGCATCTTCTATTGTCTCTTCAATCGTCATGCTTCGGCGAACGCCCCCTGCAGCATAAATACCTGTCCTCTGTGTTTCATATGGAAAGCATATGAAATTAGAGTCACAATATCCGTCGAACAGATCTATTTCACGGAAACCCGGCCCCTGTCTATATGCCAAATTTACCACGGGATCATCAGCAGTAGCAGGTACCATGCCTGTTGCCAGCACAACCATATCGGCATTAAGCTGAATCTTCTCACCAAGAAGGGTATTATCAGCCTCAACGGCAACTTCTGCACCGCTTTGACTTACACTGACCACATCGCCTTTAGTCAAAAAGATTCCCTCATCCTGCTGTATGCTCTTGTAAAAATTCTCCCACAGGCCGGGTGTCCTCATGTGCTGGTAAATAACCTGTGCCTTACCATCCGGATAATCTTCACGCACATACTTTGCCTGTTTTAAAGCTACCAGACTTGTGACGGAACCGGCAAAGTCAAAGTCGCTGTCATCGCCCTTTCCAGGGCCTTGAATAAATATAACCGACTTGGCTTCCTTTCCATCCGACGGTCTTACAATCTTGCCTTTTGCAG
Source organism: Deltaproteobacteria bacterium (assembly GCA_030262795.1). Lineage (GTDB taxonomy): Bacteria > Desulfobacterota > Desulfobacteria > Desulfobacterales > ETH-SRB1 > B13-G4. Next base: position 3,179 of record JAJSZO010000200.1, read on the forward strand.
CGATCTCCTCAAATTGATGGTTGGTTACGACATCGGCAATTTTGCCAAGGCCAAGATATCCAAGCTCATCGCCTTCAGGAACATATGGCCGCCAGCCTGCTGCCAATATTACTGCTCCGAATTTCTCGCCATTAGGATCTAATTGTAAAATATCCAACTTACCCTTGTTGTATTCCTGGTAAAGTTCAAACTGCTTGTCCTTATCAAGCTCTTTACCACTCTCGTCAAGTTTCATATCATCAGGAAGAGGAAAAGGAACGTCAAACTCAATTTCTTCTCCGGGTTTCTTTAAGGTCACTACGAACTCACCCGGCTGACCGGCAATACGGGCAACCATCGTTCCGGTCTTAACAGTAATATTAGAATTGGCCTCAGCCTCTTTGATTTTTTCATCAATTATCGGGGGTATCAGGCTGTCATATGGATTTGCTATTGGAAGCTGTTTGCGTAGCTTGGCCGCATAACCTCCAAGGGAAGCTTCCTTCTCAACTATTGTTACCTCATAGCCAGCCTTTGCTGCATCCAGAGCCGCAGAGATACCTGCAACACCGCCGCCGATAACAAGGATTTTCCTTGTAAGGGTCTCAAGCTGATAAGGCTCCGGCAGATCTATCTTTTCCACCTTAACCATTCCCATTTTAAGATAATCTTCAGCCAGCATCTGAAGGCTGTCAAAATGTATGCCATCCTCTTTTTGTTCTTCTGTCACCACCGGATATTTTGCCCTGGGATGTGACCAAACCACCTGTTCCCTCAGATTAACCCTGTCAACTATACAACCGTCAAATTTGAATATATCATAGTTGACCCTGCGTGAACAACCAGCAATAACAATTGTGTTGACGCCTTCATCTGCTATATCTTTCTTTATAACATCAACGCCTTCCTTCCCGCAAAGAAAGGAATGCGTTTTTACGGGGACTCCCTCCTCTTCAGGCACACCACACAAACCCTTTATATCAAGTGCATCCCCGATTCCACAACCTGTGCAGATATATACACTATATTTTTTATCCATGTATAACCTCCTACCTCTTCACCATGGTTTGGATAGCCTTAAGAGCCATACCGGTAGCATTCTGGTTTGATGTTACGACATCGGCCGGCTTGTTGGCACAACCGACAGCAAACATACCGCCTTTGTCAAAATCATTAACAATAAAGCCATCTTCGCTGTATTGCAGGTCATCAGCCGGAAGCTTGGCATCTGCTGTTGACGGCTGCATACCGGTAGCGAGAACAACCATATCAACCTCTTGCTTTATTTTTTCTCCAGTCACAGCATTCTCTGCAACCACGGTGATATTTTTGGAATCCGGCTCTTCACTGACTTCCGCCACCTTACCTTTGATGAAAATGACATTTTTATCTTCTTTTATCTTCTTGTAAAACTTTTCATATTTCAAACCCGGTGTTCTTATATCAATATAAAAGATATAAACCTTGGCATCCGGAAACCGTTCCCTTATATATGTAACCTGTTTTAAAGAAGCCATGCAGCATATATAAGAACAATAAGGAAGATGATTCTCATCTCTTGATCCTGCGCACTGAACAAAAGCAATGCTTTCAGGTTCCTTATTATCTGATGGCCGGAGGATCTTTCCTTTGGTAGGCCCGTTTGGGGCAGCAAGTCTTTCCATCATCATATTGGTTATGATGTTATCAT
>JAJSZO010000201.1 GCA_030262795.1 Deltaproteobacteria bacterium
TCAGAAAACAACGAAAACAGAGGTAGTAATAGACGAACTCAACTCATTTATTAGAGGATGGGCCAACTATTACAAACATGTAGTCAGCAAGAAGATTTTCTGCGATCTTGAGAAAATGACATGGAAATGGGCCAAGAGAAGGCATCCCAATAAATCCAGGGAATGGGTTAAAAACAAATATTTCCAAAGAATCAAAGGCAGAGACTGGAGATTTATGGAAAAAGGTAGCCCGGCATCTCTGTTTCTTTTAGGACACATTCCTATTCGAAGGCACGTTAAGATCAAAGCAGAAGTTAATCCATATGACCCTATATGGTTTGATTATCTCAGCAAACGTATGCTGCTAGACTAATTGCCGGGTATTTAGCTATACCTTATCAATGCTTGAGCCGTATGAGGTGAAAGTCTCACGTACGGTTCTGAGGGGACTTGGGACTGGCAACAGTCCCAGGTTACCCGACACCTACAATGGTTTCAAAAAAAGTGTAAACTGATAAATGAAGGATGCCTAAAAACCAGCAAAATTTTTATTCAAAAATCCACCTTAATTTTGTTCTTTTTTTGTCTTGACAATGGGGAGCACCATAGATTAATAGCGTATTAACAGCTTGGCCTTCGTACCTTTTAAAAAATATACTTATATTCAATAGGTTATAATTACAAACCCTACAGGCAGACCTCAACTTTTGGGTAGTCCCTACAAAGCAGTGCAGGTCAATAATTTCAATAAGTTACATATCGTGTCTTCTGGCAGCACATAGCGAAAAACCAAGGGTTTACAAAGTAAAACAGAGCAGTATTCCCAAACCTGCACTGCTTTGTAGGGACTACCCAAAAGTCTGACTGGCCGTGCCCTGATCTCATTTATCCAAAATCCGTATCCTTTGTCTCTTGTTATCAGAAACAAAATGCGAATAATTTAGCATACATTACCCGATAGGCAATCATGTCGAGATATCATTCAATTTTGACCATGAATAATGGAGAATTAAAATGAATAATGGAGAATTAAAATATTTAAGTATAAAGCTTTCCTTTATTGTTGCCTTCTTGCTTATCGTCTTCTTGATTTTTAGCGTGGGTGATACTTTCGCTCACAGTCCACACGATGTCATAAGTATTTTAGAGATATCGCCAAATTATGATCAAGATAAGACTTTATTCATTACTATCCTAAACAAGTTGCTGAAGTCAACAGACGAGGGGTTTAGCTGGAAACAAATAGTACGGGGTTTAGATAACAAGTTTAAGTTATCCTCCATTGTAATCTCTTCTTCTTTCAAGTTTGATAAAACCGTATTTATATCATCAAAAGGGGATGGAATATATAAATCGCAGGATGGTGGATCTTCATGGTTTAAAGTAAACAATAGGCTTGGTAATTTAAACCTTTGCTTACTATCTGTATCTCCTGACTATCATTCCGATAAAATCGTATTAGTTGCTGGGACCAAAGGAGGGCTCTATGAGTCAAAAAATGGGGGAGAAAGTTGGTATCAAGTTATAGACGATAGTATCAAAGTAACTGCCATTGCTTTTTTTTCTGGTTTAAAGAAAAACCACATGCTTGTTGGTGACCATAAGGGTATTCTATATCTTTCTACTGATAGCGGTAAGACCTGGCGACAACATCTTCCAATTCCAGATAGTGGTGCCATTACATCTATAGCGGTCTCTTCTAATGGTTTTTCAGATAATACATGTTTTATTGGAACTGAAAAAAGAGGGGTTTTTAAGACGGTTGATGGTGGAGCCTCTCACGTTGCGGTAAATAATGGCCTATCAACTAACCATATCACTTCTCTTGCAATATCACATGACGATTCTACCATTTTTGCCAGTACGTGGTATGAGGCTGTTTTTCGCTCAGATGACAATGGAAAAACCTGGAAGAAATATAGCACAGGTGTCACTACCGATCCTCAAGCAGATGATCCTAATTACAAGCTCCCTCACTTTAGGGATTTGCGAATATCTGATACTTTTGGAAAGGATAGGACAATCTTCTTGGGCGGTTTCGATGGACTTTTTAAGTCTACGGATGGGGGGGATGTTTGGACGCAGATGGAGACAATGTCACCAAAACCTGTTATAGGCCTGGCATTATCGCCCGGATATAGAAATGATTCTACCGTAGCGATCGCTACCTTCTTTGGCGGAGCATATATAACTGATGACCGGGGAACGACATGGAAAGTCATTAATAGAGGTTTGAAGATAAGCAAAATTATGAATATTGCCATTTCACCAAATTTTTCTTTAGACAATACAATGTTTACAATTTCAAACTCTGATTTTTATAAATCGACGAATAGAGGCAATAATTGGGATACAATTAAACCCAGTCTTCATAAGAGGGTAATGTCCATTGTTTCCAGATTGTACGATAAATTTTTTGATAAGCCCAAAAAACCACCAAGAGAAAGAATACTTTTTCCAACTGTGATAGCGATTTCACCAAACTTTGCCTCTGATAGCACAATATATTTAGGAACAAGATATAGGGGTGTTTTTAGGTCAGTGGACGGAGGTGTAAATTGGTCTTCTATCTGGAACCCAAATGGTGGATGGATAACTTCTTTGATTATATCACCAGATTTTTCATCTGACAGAACCATATATGCGGGCGTTCTCGGTAAAGGAATATATACAACAGTGGATGGAGGTGACTCATGGCAATCCTCAGCTAATTATATTACTACATTTGCGGAAAGAGATCAAACAACCCCAAGTTTTTATATAAGTATTTCACCCAACTATAAAAAAGACAAGACTGTTTTTGCTGGTACTGGAGAGGGCCTGTTCAAAACAATAGACGGAGGGAAAAGTTGGCAAAGAATAGAAGCTCCAGCCTATGATGGGAATGGTTATATACGAGCTATTGCAATATCTCCAAATTTTCAAAATGACGAAACAGTTATTATTAGTGTCAAAGGAAGAGGATTATTCAAGACTATTGATGGTGGGGCGACCTTTGTCAAAATCGGTCATAATTTGATAAATAACAACCATTTTTTTATACTGCTTGAGTTTTCACCAGCATATTCTACAGACAATACCATTTATGGGGCAGGGGAAGAACTGTTTCAATCCACAGACGGTGGCAATACCTGGAACTTTATTCCAAGGCCGATAAGATACGAAAACAAGTCAGGTCAACAAGATGTTGTACATTATCAGGGAGCTTGGGAAGTTTTAAAGGGTAATGATTTTAGTACAAGAAGTGTTTCTCATTCAAATGTTGCTTACAATAAGGCTATTCTGAACTTTGTTGGGACAGGTGCAAGCTGGATAGGAACTGAATCAAACGATCAGGGAGTTGCCAAAGTATACATTGATAGAGATTTTAAGGGCTATGTTGACCAGTTCAGCGATACCCGAAATGCTATGGTGAGATCATATTCAATTACCGATTTAGATTATGGTCTTCATACGATTATGATAGAAGTAACCGATACCAAAAATCCAAAATCAACCGGGCATCGGATAGAAATTGATGCCTTTGATGTTGTGCCATGAGGAGTTGAAGTCGAATGCATTTGAAAAAAAGGGGTAAATGAAAACCAGGCAGAATTATGAGGGAAAATATACTACCAAGGACACAAAAAGGCACGAAGATTGGGATTTGATGGTTTTATAATTCCTTTGTGCTCTTCGTAGTTTTTGTGGTGAAAAAAGCATGTTGGTTTTTATTTATTTGATTGAAATGTCAATTGTTCCCTTTTCTTAAGAGTTTTGATTAGTAAATAAAGAGACTATCAATGAAATTACAGAACATCATACGGCCGGACTTTTTGCTTATTGGAGCGCAAAAGTCTGGAACGACTTGGTTGTGGCGAGTTCTGGATCAGCATCCAGGAACTGACCTCCCTGGAAAAAAGGAAATTCATTTTTTTGGTGGGACTGAGAACTATCGAAAAGGTAAAATGTGGTATTACAATCATTTTGAGGACTTAGATTCTTCTAAGGTTATTGGCGAGGCATCGACAACTTATCTATATGATAACATTCCATTCTGGTACAATTCCTCAAGTTCGCTAGAGGTAGATCGTGCTTTGCCTAAGATACCAGAACTTATTACGAATGAGCTACCGAACATAAAGATACTGGTAATATTACGAGATCCGGTCTGGAGGGCTGTGTCTGCATATAAGCATTGTATGAAAAAAGGAAAGCTTTCACCGCTGTTGGGGTTAAGGAAAAACGCGATAAGATATCCAAAGCATCGTATATTGGAGTATGGTCACTATGCCCGTTATCTGAAATTGTGGAAGAAGTTTGTCCCTCCTGAGCGAATGCGAATTTTTATTTTTGAGGAGGATGTAGTGAAGTCTCCCGAGAGATGTGCCCATTGCGTATACGATTTCTTAGGCATAAATACAGATTTCCAGCCGGAAAATGTCTGTGGAATTGTTCACAAGAGTTGGAGCATTACTCAAATCTTGCTGAATTATTATGCAGACCCATTTTCAAAAAAGTTATTTAAAGGCTGTATGGGTAAGGTCTCCAACAGGTTTGACTTTCTTCATTCACTTGTTATCAAGAGAGATGATATCAAGTTCTTACATTCCATTTATCTGCCGGAGAGACAGGAGTTAGAAGAGACTATTGATAGAGACCTCTCTTGCTGGAATTATGGAGAACAGTAGGGAACGGGGACGAAATAACTTCCCCAACTCATCTAAAAAATTGGCTTTATTGACGAGTCTTTTATCGTAAATCTGACAGTTATTTCTTTTCATTCGCTTAAAATATTCACGCTTTGTCTAATTTCCAGTTTAGTATAGATTGCAGCGTTCAAGCCCAGCCGCTCTAAAATATTAAT
>JAJSZO010000202.1 GCA_030262795.1 Deltaproteobacteria bacterium
AAGGGGAACGAAACCGGTTATCTGAATCAGTGGAAAAGCGAATTCCGAAAGCATTTCAACTCTACCCGCCTGTTCAATGCCCACAAGGCAACCTATGCCGAACGGATTGATCTGCTTGAGAGCCTCAAGGGTATTGATCAGGACTGGCAGCCATCATTAAAAACGGTCATTTCAGCTTTTAAAAAGGACTGGGAATATCGGAATACTCTCACAGTGGAAATCGTGTGCGCAATGCTTACAGACTGTCTGGAATATTCCATAACGAAAAGTTTTACGGAAAAATCCAGTGAAAAGACAGTAAAAAAAAAGCTTCAGGAAGAGTACAACCGAACCATCGAAAAAATTGAAAAAGCCACTCATCAGCAAATCAGAAAGCTTTTCAAACACAATATTTTCAACTACGACTTTCCTGCTCAATCCATACTGCATGAGGATTTGTTTAATGAAAAAACCTGGCAATTTCTGGGCTTAACGCCTGCCCAGTTGATTACTGCGGCTGGCCTTGCAGGCAGTGCTATCGGTGCAGCCATTGATGTGGCTGCGGCAGGTTTGACCTTTGGTATTTTTACAGCCATCGGCGGCGCAGTTGGTGCCGGGTGGACAGCATTGGGTGGAGGAAAGCATCTTATAACGGCAAAAGTTTTAGGGATGAATCTTGGTGGATATCAGATAAAGATCGGCCCAATTGAGAATATACAATTTCTTTATGTACTGCTGGACCGCTCTCTAATTTTCTATTCGCATATCATCAACTGGTCTCACGGATATCGGGATCACCATACTGTTCCTGCCGCCAGGATATCCGAATCAATCAAAAGCGGATTTACGGCAGAATGGGATGATAATGCTAAAAAAATATGCACTGCATTTTTCATGGCTATTCGCAGCAGCAACGAAGTCATAAAAGAGGAGTCACGTAAAAAGTTAAAGGCAATGCTCAAGGACGTGCTGCATAAAATATCCCACAGCGAACGAAAGTATGGGCTGATATTTAAATCCTGAGCCTTTTTGCCTCTTTCCACCCCTGGAGACAGATCGAATGAAGTTGGTATTTGGGAGCTTCGCGGCTCTCTCCGAACAGGTCCTACTAATAATAGCGGATCTGATACTTATAACCCTGCTCAACGAGAAATAGCTGGCGGTTAACGGCAAAATTCTGTTCGTCGGTGCCTTTTGAGACAAGGGTGTAAAAATAAGAAGCTCGTTTTTTGGGTCGGAGGATGCGACCTAATCGCTGTGCCTCTTCTTGGCGTGATCCAAAGGCGCCGGAGACCTGAATCATCACGTTGGCATCAGGAAGATCCACGGCAAAGTTGGCTACTTTTGAGACAACCATGACCCTGATTCGCCCTTTCCTGAAATCCGCATACAACTTTTTACGTTCCTCATGCTTTGTTTTGCCTGTGATAATCGGCAGGTTCAGTTTTTTGGCGATTGTTTCCACCTGCGAAATGTACTGGCCTATGACAAGAATGCTGTCATCTGAGTGATTGCAGATCAGTTCTTCAACCAGCGCGAGTTTTTTGGAATTCTCAGCGGCAATACGGAAGCGTTGCCGCTTTGGGGCATGGGCATACTCAAGTTCTTCCTTTGGAGGCAGTAAAAGTCTGTGTTCTATGCAGATTGCCTCTGCAATAAAGCCTTTGCTTTCCAGTGTCTTCCACGGCACATCATATCGCTTCGGCCCGATCAGGGCAAATACATCGTCCTCCTTGCCGTCTTCCCGCACAAGGGTTGCGGTAAGTCCCAGCCGTCGTCTGGCCTGAATGGAAGTTGTTGCCCGGAATACAGGAGCGGGAAGGAGATGAACCTCGTCGTAAATGATCAGCCCCCAGTCATGTTCTGTGAAAATATTTAGATTAAGGAGCGGATCCTTTTTTGAGCGGCGATAGGTCAACATCTGGTAGGTAGTAATAGTTATCGGCTTTATCTCTTTTGTAAGACCGGTGAATTCGCCAATTTCCTCATCAACCAGGGTCGTCCTGGAAAGCAACTCCTCCCGCCATTGATGTACGGATACGTTATTGGTTGTAATGATGAGGGAACGGCTGCCTACTTTGCTCATAACCCCCAACCCGATAATAGTTTTTCCGGAACCGCATGCAAGAACAATGATACCGCTCCCTCCGGAGGCGCTGCCTGCCTGATAAAAGGCGTCAACAGCTTCTTTTTGATAGTCACGGAGGGAAAAGGCGCGACCATCCGAATCAATATTGCGTAAACTTAAGTCAACCGGAGCGCCCGGCACGTATCCGCAGGTATCTTTGACCGGATAACCTATTTTTACAAGAGCATGCTTCAGATTTCCCCGTTCGCCAGCCGTGATCAAAAACCCGTCTTCTGTTTTTTTTAACCAGAATCGTTCCAGATCGTTATCCTGCTGGATCCGGTTAAGGATTATGGAATCAATGATTCTCAATCGCAAACTATTTTCAGACATTTTTTCAAGTATAAGGCTGCCGTAAGTCTCATACCATTCTCTGATATCAAAAAGTACATTGGAAGGTATTTCATAACGTGAATAGCCTATCAACCTGTTTATGATCTCATCCATGCCTGTTTCAAGGGCAGCGCTGTTCCAAAGAGACAGAGGCGTGACTCTGTATGTATGAATAAACTCAGGAGATTTGACCAGTTCCGCAAAGCTGTTCAAAAAATCGCGGCATTCGGCATACAGAGGGTGGGCTACTTCAACCATGATGGTGTGGTCGCTCTGAACAATGAGTGGTCCTGAATTGTTCACCAGTCAATATCCTTCATTTTGATAACATATTCTTTTTTGAGAGTTTTTAATGCTGAGTTTATCTGTTTCTGCTCCTCTCCCGAGTAGCTGATAGATTTATTTTTCCGGTCCATTTCAATATTGCATCTTTCCTGAATTAGAGCCTTACTGCATTTTTCGAACACCATCTTGTCAGGAAAATAAAGTGTAATGACAGTTTTGCGCTTTAACGTGACGGTTTTTTTCTTCTTGCGTCTGACGAGCGTATCCGATTTTTGGGGAAATCTGGACTTGACGCCGTCCGGAAGCGATCTGAATGCCTTGTCAGAATGTTTTACAATTATTGGAACCAGTTTTGCTTCTTCCAGTTTACCAAAAAGCTTCTTCGGATTTTTAATGATTCTAAGCGCAGGACTAATATTTTTTACAGTAAAATTGTTTGCCATCTCAAGAGTCGGGTTTCCTTCCAACAACCCAAACCCGTGATACAAAGTAAAAACCTCTGAGTGGCCAACCCATTCTTCGAGTTCGGTCAGAACATTTTGCGGAACGTTTGAGTCAGAGAAATTTCGGAGTATGGCAATCACATTCAATGACTCATCATTTGCCAAACGGGCAGTTACCTTCCTTTTATTCAGTTTCAGAATAGTGACCGTATTTTCGGAAATGGTATCTGTGAGAGGATTCAGTCCGGCCAGAACCCCTGCCGGATAAAACTCCGATTCCACATGAATCTCAAAATTTGGTTGAACCGTAACCTTTGGCTCAGGAATATTTCCCTCCATAAAACAAAAGAAACATTCATTCACCTTGAATGCCTTAAGAGCGTTTAAGGACGGCTTCCGTTCTTTGCATTCGGATTTTCCATAGCCCACATCCACATAACCCAGCGCAAGGGGAATGCCCTCGAGAAAACGTTCCACATATCGTCCTTCAACCCTTTCAAAGGCATTGGAATCTTTGGCTGTGATCTCAATATCCTGATACTGGCCATTTTTGCTTTCATTAAAATTACCATAACGGCCGCTAAACCGGTTTGAATGCTTGTAACGCGGTTTCTCGGGGATAAGAAAAAATGGATGTTCAGCCTTGAGATACCGGACAAAAGATGCAGTGCTATACCAGACCCCGCTTTGACAACGCTGCATGATCTTTAATAAGAAATTTCTTATTTTGGCAAAGTTTAAAGATGGAAGCACGCCGATAGCGCAGCCACTGGAGCTGAAGGTATCAAGAGTTCCCATAACTCCGGTATCAAAAAATTCATTATCACAGGATGTATATTCGTCAATCAGGCTATTGAGAAGCAGTTTCTCCTGATCTTGAAGGGTCATATTCAGGAAATTATTGTATTTACGCTCATCTATTTCAATGTAATTATCAGGATAAGATGGTTCTGAACTTGTATATCCCAAATACTCTCCTTCGGTATCATAAGAAACAAATCCAAGCTTTAAAGCTGTATCGTCAATATAATCAAGCCAGTTGCTGTAGCCTGAATCTTCCACTTCTTCAGGGGCCAAAGGATCGCTTATCAGTTTGGCAAGTCTTTTTGCATCCATTTTGGGCAAACTGTTTCCCCTGGTTGAACGTTTGACATCCCGGTTCCCGACATAATTCATAAAAATATGCAGATCTTTTCGCAGGTCACAGTGGCTTGAAAACACCTTTAGTTTATTAATATCAATCTGTTTTAAATTCATTTCACTCATTTTGCCTCTATGGTTTTGATAACATATCCGGATTTATTTACCAATGCTTCCATTTTTTTTGTCAAATCGTTTGGAAAGGCAATAAAATCATTCGATAATAAAATAACCTTGCCGGAATCTGCAAATGCCTTCTGAATTGCTATTTTAAGACTAAGGTTTTTTACCCTGGCCACCAAAAGATTTTGGGTAGTCCCTACAAAACAGTGCGGGTCAACAATTCCAATAAGTTACATACCATAGTTTTGGCAGCCCATGTCGAGAAATCAAGGGTTTACAAAGTGAAACAAAGCGGTATTTTCAAACCTGCACTGCTTTGCAGGGACTACCCCAGTTCTCATCCTTTTGCAATCTGACACCCATATTTTGCACTTGGTAACGTATAATACC
>JAJSZO010000203.1:0-1679 GCA_030262795.1 Deltaproteobacteria bacterium
CTCAGATCACAAAAGTTGATGGAATAGCGAGCTATTTCAATATTTTTGTGGTTTGAGGCTGGATTTGAAATTAGGCAAAGGCGGCCTGAAGCTGTGATGCATAGTTGGGGAAGTTAATTCGTCTACGTTCCTTAACACCGTGACTGAACGGGGTTTTCGTTCAGTCACTTTATAAGCTGGAAAGAAATTCAAGATCTTTTGTTTGAGTATTTTTAGTTCCTATAGTAAGGATTTCTATTTTACTACTTTTCTGTTTGCGAAAATACAGGCGACCCTTGTATGCAAAGATGACCTCCAGAATTTTTTCCATGTTTTTTCTCCCAAACACCTTCCTTTTTATCGACACAAGTTGCGGATTTTCGTTGATCTGGTGAATTATCTCTTCGCTTTTTATTTTCAAGTCATCGGTAAGATATAGAAAGCCGTTAACAGCTTTTTTATTGATGGAAACATTTTTATACAGCGCCCTGAATCGTCGTTGCACTGCTTCATAATCCTTTATTTTTTCTCTTTCATAATCCTTTATCTTTTCCTCTAAGGAATCAATAAGCTTTTGCTGTTCATCCTGAAGTCCAAGATTTTTTTCGATTTTTTCTTCAAGAACAACAATATCTTGAATCATCTCTTCTTCATTTTCACCAGCTTTTTGTTTCGCATTCTCAAGATTTTTCTCTATTACCTGCACTTCAGATAAAAGAGTTTCCCTTTCATGGCTAAGAAACGACAGGCTGTCTGCATGATTTTTTTCCAGTTTAAGAAGCCTTTCAATTTCACCTCTTTTTTCCATATCGTCTTTTTCAGCCATTTTTGCGCCCGCCCTGTAGTAAATATATAAAACAAACACAGACAAAAAGATATAGAAAGCAAGTATCGAATTTGAAAACAGGGTGTTGTGTCCTACTTTCAGATCTACAGAAACTACAAGTCCTTCATTTAACAGATTGTAATTATCAGCAGCAATTTGTGTGGAATCAAATGGAAACGAAGAGTATTTTTCATCAATAATTGCCGGATATAACAGCGTACCGCTTTTAGTGGCAACAGTCACACGAACCTTAATACCCCATGATATCAACATGCTGTTTTGAAGATAACGATCAATATTGTTGCCAACGGCATCTTTCAAACGGATAGTCCCATCAAACAAGGGCTGTGTACCACCGGTATATATCTCTTCAATTTCACATAAATACCTGTTCTGAAGATGACTTTCTATAAGTTGTATTGAAAAAACATATAAAATAGACGGCAGCAATATACATAGAATAAGTATTTTAAACGAAAAATATTTCATTTCCAACAAATCCAATTTATAGCTGAAAGCTCATAGCTGAAAGGTCAAAATTTAAAGGTCAAAGTTTAGTTAAAGTTAGCACTTATGGGAAAAGAGAGCAACCCAAAATTCTTTTTTGCTCATTGTAATAGAGGTAAAAAATGAAAACTCATAGCCCAGCAAAGAGTAACTTAAATGTGAAATAAATTTTCACTTTAGGAAAAGGGTATCCTTTTTTAAGGTTAAATCTGTTGCACATATTCTCGCCAAATATTTTCCCTGCATTTGCAAGCCAAAAATATCCTTTACAATTCTAATCAGTTATCAACAAAATAACATTATTTTTTAAACCTGGTACAAGCATTGCTATACACAACTTTATAGTTATAGAAATTTTATTAAGAAG
>JAJSZO010000203.1:1779-4721 GCA_030262795.1 Deltaproteobacteria bacterium
ACAGCGGGACTGCTATCACCTGACGGCTGGTCGCTCAATCATTATGAAAATCCCAATAGAGTCTTTAATTACGAAATAGCGTCCGGCCCTCCTTTATCAAACGAAAGTCCTTCTGTCTCTTTCTGGATTGATTATATCTTGCATTCGGCTAACCAATATAACCAGAGATCAGGGATAGGATGGGCATGGAATGAAGGCTGTCCTAGGCAGCAGGCTGTCAGCGCAAAAAATACCGAAGAAACATTAGATTTTTGGTTAGGCGGTAAAAATCCGAGTGACGGCACTTCAACGGTGGCAAATCCTAAACCGGCGACAATGCTCTTGCTCGGCTCAGGGCTGATTGGACTGGGATGGATTGGGAGAAAGAGAACGAAGAACGAGACAAAGAACAATTCAAGAGCTTAAAAGTTGCAAATGAAAGTTCCCCCAGGCTTTTGCCGAACTTTCTCGGCCTGTAAAGGAAATATACACCCTTTGGATTTTTCACAAGATCGAATATTTTCTCAGTCTTATCTACATACAGATAATTATTTTGAATGATATCACGAAATGTTTGTATCCCTATTGCTATTGGAAGATTTTGCATATTATTGCTTTTTGTTAAAGCTTTTTGACAAGATTGACAGAATTTTTTCATAACAAATCAACAAATATTCAGTCAATCCTGTCAAATATTAATATCTGTGACCATCTGTGTAAATCTGCGGCTAAGGGTTCGCTCAAAAGTCAAAGACCACCGGTAAAACCGGTGGCTTGAGGTTGTTAACCGCTCAAAACGGATTAAAACATAAACCATCTGAAGATAGCTTCCTCATCTCGACCTATTTCTGTTTCCGATTTAATCCCCCCGAAGGGCGCTTTGTTCCTTCAAAGAATCTTGACATATACTTAATATCCGTATATTCAAAATAATTACAGGATTTTTTCTTTTTTCGTAATAGTTCACCTATCATAACTCCTTATTTTTCAAATAGTTAGGGGAGATAGTATTTGTTGCATATTACCAGTAAAAACTTACAACCATTTGATATTAAAGAATTTTAGCAATATGGCAACTTTTAGGGGCAGAAACACTATTATTCTAATTTATGCTTAAAAAACATATGGTTACAGACGTTTTACCATAGGTGAACTATTACCTTTTTTCTATTATTTTTTATCAGGCCAAAACAAAGTTTTCATTAAGATACAATGAAGTGTATAGACGCTATTGAATGTACAACAAAATATATTATATCCGAGTTTTATCAAATATATATTGAAGAAGGGCTTGATGATACTGAATATATAAGAAATATCAAAGCAATAATCAATGGGATTGACACGTTCATCCGGAACAACAGAGAAATTATTAGTGAAGCCAAAATACTTAAGAAGGTTCTTTATTCTTTTTCAAAAGAATTATGGTTGGCAAATATAGAAAAATCTTACAATGAAAATGTTACGTCCCATGATAAAGATGACAGTTCTGAAAATAACGGATACTATGACTATTATTTCGATTATATCTACAATCATGGAGTTTATCCCCGATAGCGTCTAAGTTCCTAAAGCCCGCACTGGTGCTATACAAAGTTCTGGCTGATCTACTCTGTTTTCTGTTGGAACCGACAAATCAGCTTGTGTAAGCCAAGGTGTCCGGTTTGACCCAGGGTTAGGGCAAACCCTAAGTAACTCTTGGGCTTATCAATTTAACCCATTAAAATTATAGTACAATGATTCATTTGGGAAGCTTTTATTATAATATATGAGGATGTATGATTTTTTTGAGGAGATGTAATGTCATTAACTAAGAATAATATTGTTGAAAAGGTTCACGGACTGGGTTTTACCAAGTTTCAATCAGTTGAAATTATCGAATCCCTATTGGAAATTATTAAAAGTACGCTTGAAAAAGGTGAGGATACTCTGATCACCGGATTTGGTAAATTCTGTGTCAAAACCAAGGGAAAAAGAAGGGGGCGGAATCCTGCAACAGGAACTGACTTGATTCTTAAGGAAAGAAAAATCGTTACTTTTAAATGTTCCGGAAAGTTAAGGAATAAAATAAACGGGTCGAAATAAAATTCGGGAAGTTATTTAGTCCTCGTTCCCAAGCCATACATACTGGTAGGGATTTAACAGGAATGAATCTGTGTTGAACATTTTACCGGTTAGAAGATCTTTCATCTCAGATGGCACCCCTTTATCTGATAAAGACAAAAAAACATGTTTTGATGAAATATTTGTAAATGAATAAATAGTCTGATCATTGCAATACCTTACGATAGCAAATATTTCAGGCTTGATATCAAGTACCTCGAATGAAGCGTTTGGATGAAAAGATCGTTGCCTTTTTCTGACTTTAATTAAATTTATATAAGAAGAAAAAATTCCGGAGCGAAAACTTTCGGGATTTTTCAATTGGGACAATACTTCTTCAATTTGAAGTTTTTCTCTATTTATAGTTCTATTCCTGTTCGTATGCCGAACCCCTTCTCTCCAATTCCTTGAACCCAGGATACTGTGAATATACACAGCAGGCACTCCCGGGAGAGCAAGTTGTATAGCCTGTGAAGCAAGAAATCTATTAGCTCCCATTTTTTTTTCATTGGCTATCAAGGCATCGACATAAGTAATATTCATCTCATAGGGGCTTTCTGTTCCGTCAGAATTCTTCTTGAATGAAACGTATCCGCCATTTTTTCTGACAATTTCTACAAGCCGGTCAATTTCCTTATTCGGCAATATTCCCTCTAATGGACGCACACCAATACCATCATGCGAGGCTGTAAAATTAAAAAAGGTGTTGTTTGATGATTCTAATTTAAGCCCTTTTGCCCAATCTGACAGAATTTTTGAATCTCCAATCGCAAATGAATAAAAAAGCAGGGGCGGCAATGTAAAATTATAAACCATCTGCGCTTCGTCTTTACCATCTCCAAAATAGCTTATATTTTCTT
>JAJSZO010000204.1 GCA_030262795.1 Deltaproteobacteria bacterium
GGTGGCTACGATCTTTCTGCCCACTATTCCGGATTTGCCGATACCACTTACTATTATACGACCTCCGGAATTGAAGATACATTCCACCATTTTGGAGAAATTGTCGTCAATCCGATCTATCAATCCAAGTATGCCCTCTGCTTCTATTTTAAGAACTTCAATTGCTTCTTTAATTATCATATATATTATTCTCTTAGGGTTCGCACACAAATAAGTTCGCAATTTTAAGTGTTGAGGTGCCCGTTTGGCAAGGCGCGAAAGCGCAGGAATATCAGGATATTCCGAGCTTTCGCAACACAGCCATGCGGGATGCATCGGCGCTTAAAATGTGAAGTTATTTTTGTGGGAGCCCTTAGTGGCTGAACGGTTACCCTCCTTATTCCTCGCAACGACTGCTCGGAACCGGAGGTTTTCGTTCAGGCAACAGATAAAAGGTTTAAGCTAATTTGTCAATATTTCGATTAAAAAATCCAGTCCTGACGTATGATTTTGTATCTTATTCCCACTCTTTGTAGAGTTTCATACGTTCAGCAACTCTTTTTAAATAATCCCGTGTTTCCTGATGATGTAAATTTTTTCCAAGATAAACATAAAGCTCGTCAGGTTTCATGGTATTAACTTTATCAATGGCGCAGCTAAGCTGTTTCTTTCCACAAAGTGCTCTACTGAGGTTCCCTACTCCTGTATTATACGAAGCAATTGAACAATATAGAGCATTGTCAGCATTCGGGATCTTCCTGAAATAGCGATTTTTTATAAGTCCAAGATAAGCGCAGCCCAGTTCTATGTTATTATCCGAATCATAAAGATAATCAGGAGAAAGCTCCTTGCCATAACCATAAACATATTTATAAGCATCCCAGGCACCGGATTTCGGTACAAGCTGCATTAGCCCGTAGGCGGGCACATGACTTGTTGCCTTTGGATTGAAATATGACTCAGTATGAATAACGGCAAAGGCAAGCGGAACAGAAATGGAAAATCTTTCAGCCTGTTGGCGGACATTATCAAGATATCTCTTTGCGCGAATCCGAACATGATCAGGTACAAGCAAAAACCTAACCTGCACCCTGACCATATCGCCTTTATCAGTCTTCACATTTTTCTTAATTACAGGTTTTGTCTTTACAATTTCCTTTGCAACTTGTTTTTTATTTTTTTCTGTAACAGGGTTACCTTTTTTGTCCTTTAATTGCCCCTCAAGCACCGGTGATGTCAGGAGAGGTGAAGGGAGAATCTTTTTTTCTTTTGCAGGTTTTGGCGGCAAATCATAATTCCGGTTTTTCCCTTTATCAACGATTAAACGTTCGATTTCTTCCGTAAGTTTTTTATCTAAACTGTCTGGATCCCGTTCTGCCTCTTCTTTCGGTATCACCACTTCTACCAAGACTTCACCAGCCTCAAAATCCACACAGCTTCTTCCTGTTTTATCCTCGGAATACTCAACCCAATCCTTTTTTGTAGAAGTAACAAAGTCCCCCCACATGGCTTTTACTTCTCGCTGGAATTCTTCAAAAGCTTGTTTTTCGAATCGCTTGTAATCCTCCTCCATTTTTGCAACTTCTTCGAAGAATTCCTTCTCCATATCATCCATTTGAGCAAATAAGGAACAGGCTGCAGAAAATATAAAAAACATGACAAAAAATATTACCGACCGATGACTTTTCATCTTAATACCTCCTAACATGCTGAAATAATTAAATTCCAAATTATTCCCCCTTAATCCCCCTTCAAGGGGGAATAAACTTCACCTGTTCGCTCAGCAAAACAGATAGCCGCATTGGGCAACGATAAGGGGCGAGCGCAACATTCTGTAACCATAAAATATAATTTTGATGTTTGTTGTGTTAAGGGCTCGCACAAAAATAACTTCACATTTTAAGCGCCGATCCATCCCGTCTGGCTGCGTTGCGAAAGCTAGGAATATCCTGATATTCCTGCGCTTTCGCGCCTTGTCAAACGGGTGCCTCAACACTTAAAATTGTGAACTTATTTTTGTGCGAACCCTAATGACAAGGTTGACAATACTTATCTACAATATTATATTGCTTTTGTATTGTAAAATTTAATTGCAGAAAGGATAATTATTATGGCAGAAGGTATTTTGGAAATTGATGACAGCATTTTTGATGCTGAGGTTCTGAAGTCTGACAAACCGGTACTTATGGATTTTTGGGCTCCGTGGTGCGGGCCATGCAGGGCGATTTCTCCTTTGATGGAAAAGCTCGCCGGTGAATTTGGAGATAAAATTAAGTTTCTCAAATGCAATGTTGACGATAATCCAATCAGTCCCGGCAAATACGGAATAAAATCTATACCCACGCTTATGTTCTTCAAGGATGGAAATGTAGTAGATCACGTGATAGGTATAGTTGCCAAATCAAAACTGGAAGAAATGATAAACAAAATTTTAAACCTGAGTTGAGCGATTTCTTGCGCAAAAATGTGCTGAGATCTTGATAAAAAATCGCTCAATTCAGGTGATAGGAAACTTTGTAATGAAAAGTGTTGATTATGATCTTGTTATAATCGGCGGTGGCCCGGCCGGGCTCACAGCAGGTCTTTATGCTGCACGCGCTAGATTGAATGTAATCCTGATTGAAAAGGTTGTGCCGGGAGGACAGGTCCTCACATCTGACTGGATTGAAAATTATCCCGGCTTTCCGGAAGGAATTAGCGGGCCTGACTTGATTCAGAAAATGACCGGGCAGGTTAACAAATTTGATCTTAATATAGAATCAAATGAAGTGATCTCTTTTGATTTGTCTGACCCTGTCAAAAAGATTGAGTTAAACGACAGAACCATTACAAGTCACACAATTATTATAGCTACAGGAGCTTCACCCAGCAAGCTTGGCATCCCGGGTGAAGATATTTTTTTTGGAAGAGGCTTATCTACATGCGCAACCTGCGACGCACCTTTTTTCAAAGACAAAATAGTTGCGGCAGTCGGAGGCGGAAATACCGCTGTTCAGGAAAGCATATTTCTAACCAGGTTTGTAAAAAAGGTTTATCTTATTCATAGAAGAGATCAATTGAGGGCAGACAGGATTCTGCAGGAACGAGCATTTGCCAATGATAAAATTGAATTTATCTGGGATTCTGTATTAACAAGCATTGATGGTTTAGCTAATGTAGAAAAGATTACAGTAAAGAATGTTAAAACCGGAGATACAAAAGAACTCTCCGTAGACGGCTGTTTTATATGGACAGGCATACTACCCAACACAGATTTTTTAAAAGATGAAGTAAAAGTAGATGATTACGGCTTTATAATCGTCGACTCGAATATGCAGTCATCAGTGTCGGGTGTATTTGCAGCAGGTGATGTGAGAAGCACCGGCCTGCGCCAGATTGTAACCGCTGTCGGAGATGCGGCAAGTGCCGTATTTTCGGCAGAGCATTATATAGAAAATATAAAATCATGAAACCTATCTTAACAATTGCTATCATTTCATTGCTTGTCTTTTCAAGTTGTGCATGGCTTGAGACAAAAGAAGAAAAGAGCATCAAGGAACTTGCAAGCAGTGGAATGAAAGAGTTTAAAAACGAAAATTATAAAACAGCAATAGAATACTTTGAAAAATTAAGGGACTGGTATCCTTTTAGTAAATATGCAATCCTTGCAGAGCTAAAAATTGCTGATTCATATTATAAACTAAAGGAGTATGAAGAGGCTATATCCGCATATGAAGAGTTTGCCGACCTTCATCCGCGTAACGAGGCAACATCCTATGTTATCTATCAAACAGGACTTTGCTATTTTGAACAAATAGATACTGTTGATCGAGATCAAACCACAGCGCAAAAAGCACTTGATATTTTTAAAAAGCTGATCAAACAGTTTCCAAAAGATGTCTATGCCGGCAAAGCCGAAGTTAATTTGAAAAAATGCTTAAAAAGTCTTGCCGGGCATGAACTCTACGTAGGACTTTTTTATTACAAAAGTAAGCACTATAAAGCAGCTTTAAGCCGTTTCGAGACTGTCCTTACAAATTATCCTGATGTTGGAGTCCAGCATGAAGCCCTTCAGTATATTGCTTTGTGTAAAGAATATGGAAGGTTATGATACCAGCAAGCGCCTGTCTTTTTGGATTCAACTGCCGATACGATGGTAAATGCAAAAAAAATTCAGCCTTAATAAAGCTGTTGGAATCTGAAAAAATTCTTCCGATTTGTCCCGAACAGCTTGGCGGACTCCCTACTCCAAGAGCCCCATCAAACCTCGTTGGAGGAAATGGTTTTGATGTTCTGGATGGAAATGCAAAAGTTATAAACAGTTACGGTAATGATAATACTGAAGCATTTATTAAAGGATCCTATGCAGCATTGAATATGATTAGTGAGCAAAAAATCAGGCGCTGCTTTCTTAAAGATAAAAGCCCTTCATGCGGAGTTGGTTGCAGAACGCAGCTCAGTCAAGAAACTAACGCTTGTAAAAATTCAAACACACTCCTAACCGGAGTTACAGCCGCACTTTTAATCCGAAAAGGAATCATTATTGAAGAAATTACGAATTTGGGTATTTTTGACCAACGCCGCAAAAAGGTAAAATAAGGAATTTCAGTTCAAATATCTGGAGCCTTCTGCCAGATGAAGCCCCATCAATTTCTCATCAAGATTATTAATGATTCTCGACACATTTATAGGACTCGCTTTCCTGTGAAATTCATATACTCCGTATAGGT
>JAJSZO010000205.1 GCA_030262795.1 Deltaproteobacteria bacterium
GCTATAAATAATCCTGCCTCGTTTCAGCCGCTTGATGATCTGATCAGGATTCTTGATCCAAAAGATTTTAAAGTTGTTTTTTCAACAAAAAATGCAATTCTTTCTGTCATCAACTTTTCATATGACCTGAGCCAGGATTCTGCTGAGCAACTGGTGCAGAATATGGAAGAAAACGGAGCCACTATCATCAGTGAAATTGAGGATAGAGCGGATCTTCTTGATGATACCAGTGATGCGCCTATCATCAAACTCGTGAACCATATTATTTCTCAATCAGTAAAGGCCCGCTCAAGCGATATACACATTGAGCCTTACCAGGATAGCTTTAAGGTCAGATACCGCGTGGATGGTATCCTCTATGATCTGCTTACCCCTCCGAAATGGATACAGCCGGCCCTGATCTCCAGAATCAAGATTATGGCAAAGATGAACATTGCGGAAAAACGCCTTCCCCAAGACGGACGTCTTGATGTAAAAATAGGCAACCAGGAGATCGACGTACGCGTTTCAACAATTCCGACCTCGTTTGGAGAGCGTGTAGTGATGAGACTTCTTAATAAATCAGGTTCATTCCTCAGACTTTCGGATGTTGGTCTGGATTCCGAACGTCTTGATCTCCTGAAAGATCTTGTTAAGTCGCCAAACGGTATTATCCTTATAACCGGACCCACGGGAAGCGGTAAAACAACAACGCTGTATGCAATCCTGTCATCCATAAACAAACCCGAAATCAACATTATCACCATAGAAGACCCTGTTGAATATCAGCTCAAAGGGATTAGCCAGATACAGGTTAATTCCAAGATAGATCTTACCTTTGCGCGTGGTCTTAGATCAATTGTCAGACAGGACCCTGATATCATACTGATAGGTGAAGTGCGGGATAAAGAAACAGCGGAAATAGCTGTCCAGTCAGCGCTTACAGGACATCTTGTATTCTCGACACTTCATACAAACGATTCTGCAAGCGCTATTACCCGTCTTGTTGATATCGGCATCGAACCTTTTTTAATTTCGTCTTCCGTTATAGCAGTTGTAGCGCAAAGACTGGTCAGAGTTCTTTGTCGCGAATGCCGAGAGCCGTTTATTCCTGATGATATGGCTCTTAAAAGTGCAGACATTACACCGGACCAAGTAAAAAACAACAGGATTTACAGAGCAAGGGGATGTGAAAAATGTTTTAATACCGGCTACAGGGGAAGGATCGGTATCTTTGAAATAATGATTCTAAAATATAAACTAAAAAACCTGATACTTAAAACTTATGATTCAAACCTGATAAAACAGGAGGCTTTAAAGCACAACATGCTCACATTGCGCCAGAACGGCATACAAAAGGTTTTAAAAGGTATCAGCACAATTGAAGAGGTTTTGAGGGTCACGCATAAGTAACTGCGGGGGTTCACAGGGTTCGGGTTAGGAAATACCGTTCCTAATAAAACAACCATGATATGTAAAACTATAGGAAGTGGGGCTTTAGCCCCGCCTGTGGCACAGTGTTTTTGCGGGACTAAAGTCCCACTTCCGGGTTTAAGGATCAGGGGTCGGTAAAAAATTAAGGTGTACTTTTTGATGAAGGATTTTTTCGTGATATAGTTTATCGAAGAAGGTTCTTAACCCTTTCAATTGCATGGAATCAAGATTGTAGTTCAATAGCTCATAGTATTTTCTACAGATTGCGATATCTATTCCAAGAATTTCCGAAGCTTTTTTTGCAATATCTTCCAGGTTCTTTTTTCCTTCTTCTCTGGAAATATTAAATATTTTTATTATTAATGATACGGTTTCCTGTTTTTTATCTGCGAATGATTTTCTCACCGCCCATAAGGCAAAAACAAATGGCAAGCCTGTTAATTCCAGCCACATTTCACCAAGATCATAAATATGGTCGAAATGAACATGCCAGTTTTCTTTTAAAGCTTTGTCGCCTATAATAAGCGCTGCTTCAGCATATCTTTTAATTTCATCCGGGCATTGAATCGGTCTTGTTTCATATACAGGTTTTATTTTTTTTATTGAAAAAAGAAGTTTTATCAGCTCCGCTGCTGCCGCAGACTTGTCTGTAATTATCACCTTTTTATTATCTAACTTCTCAAAGGGCTTTTTGCTTACAAGAATGACACTCATAACTTTTCCAAAGCATGCTATTGACAAATCGGGCAGCAGCAGCCATTCATCCTGGTGTTTTGCATAAGCAATGGATGATACAGGGCTTATATCAAGCTCGTTTTTTGCCATCATATTATTTAAAATTGAAGGAGGTGCGCTTACAATTTTCAGCCAGTCCAGTTTTGGGCATTTATCTATTTCATAATATACCGGAGCTGCATTCATATAAATTATACGACCCAAAATAATAGGTCGAAAGGCGAAGTTATTTTTAAATTGATTTTTCATTTATTGTAATACCGTTTTACAAGATCCCTTAAAATTCGCATTTACAAGAGCTTGCTGAAGTTCTGATTTGCTCAATACATCAACCGGCACATAAACAAAAGCAGCACGTTTTCCCGGCGTCAGAGAGCCGAACATTTCACCAAGTCCTAAAGCAGTTGCGCCGTTTACTGTTGCCATTGCAAGGATTTCAGCCGGCGGTATTAAAGGAAAAGATTTTGATACAAAAGCCATTTCATCGAATATGCTTAATGACTTTGTACTGGCCAGGCTATCTGTACCAAGGCAGGGCTTTAATCCGGCTTTAAGCATACCTGTAAGATCAGGCATCATATCGTGAAGATTGAAGTTGCTTCTTAAACAGAGACATACACGGACATTGTGGCGTAAAAGTATTTCAAAATCCTTTTCTTTTGCATGAATAAGATGAACAGCTATAGTGTTTTCGTCAAGAACTCCGAGATCTTCAAGATATCGAACAGGAGTTTCAACCGGCAAATTCCAGCCTGAAAAATCAATTCCTTTTTCCGTCATAAAATCAGCCCAAATGCCTTTTCCTGTTGTCAGAAACATGATTTCATCTTCCGACTCCGCCAGGTGGATGGAAAACGGGATATTTTCTTTACGTGTTCTATCCTTTAAATCTACAAGAAGTTCAGGGGACATGGTGTGTGGTGCATGGCCTGCGATGGATTTTATAAACGATTTCTCGTTGTAACATTTAATGTCTTGATGCAAATCATTTCCAAGAAATTCTCTAAACCATACACCGGCGAGGCTGGAATTTGATACTATTTCCCACGTCAGGCCAAGGGTGGATATTTCACCAATAACTCCGCAACCGGATTCAACAAGCTCTTTGACACCATTTATTGCAGCGGTTTTAAGATGTTCCGAGCCGACTGAGTTGCGCAAATTAATTAAATTTTCAACCCAGTTCCTGAATCCTTTTTCAGGTAAAACTTTATCCTTTAAAGCACAAAGTTCGAGATGGGTATGGGCGTTTATCAGAACCGGCAAAAGTGCTCCTGGGCCATAATCAATAATATGTCCAATAATATGTCCGCTGCATGAACCCCGGCCAACGTCCTTAATCAATCCTGAATCAACATGTACAAAACCATCCCGGACAATTGTATATGGGTCGATTACCACCCATCCGGCCTTGTGTATAACTGAACAATTAACTGTTTCAGAGAAATTCATAGCCTATATCAATTTTATTATAGAAGCAATCCCTTTGAACTGCCTTGTAGCCGGCTTCCTGGATCAAACGGATTATTTCTTTTTTTGACAGCATGAATTTTACTCCTGCTGCGGCTACAACATTCTCTTCTATCATTGTACTTCCAAGATCGTTTGCTCCAAATGCAAGTGCAAGCTGTGCAATTTTGTCTCCCTGTGTTACCCATGATGCCTGTATGTTTGGTATGTTATCCAGAAATAATCTGCTAACGGCAAGTACTCTAAGATACTCTACAGATGTAGCTTTCTCTGTTTTCATATGAGTATTGTCAGGCTGAAACGTCCAAGGGATAAATGCTGTAAAACCGCCTGTATTATCCTGCAAATTGCGAATTTTCATGAGATGTTCAATTATATGTTCCGGCTTTTCCATATGTCCGAACATCATTGTTGCAGTTGTTCTAAGTCCGCAATTGTGAGCGGTCTTCATGACCTCTAACCATTTATCAACAGAGCATTTATTGGGGGATATTTTTTTCCTGATTTCATCCACAAGTATTTCAGCGCCGCCACCCGGGATAGAGTCCAGTCCTGCGTCGATGAGTTTATTTATGGTATCTTCTAAGGACTGAGAGGATTTTTCCGCTATAAAAGCTATCTCCGGTGGAGAGAATCCATGTACATGAATAGGAAAATTGTCTTTTATAAATTTCAAAAGATCAATGTAGTAATCGAGCGAGAGAGAAGGATTGAGTCCTCCCTGAAGAAGAATCTGGGTTCCTCCGAGAGACAAAGTTTCTTCGATTTTTTCTTTAAGCTTTTCGTTTGATATTACATAAGCATCCACATGGCCAGGAGGGCAATAAAAGGCACAGAACAGGCATCCTGAAATACAAACATTTGTATAGTTTATATTTCGGTCAACTACAAAAGTAACAACAGGTTCCGGATTCAGGGTTTGTCTTTTCTTGTTTGCCAGGTTGGCCAGTGTAAGAAGTTCAGACTCGTTAAGCAATGTCAGCGCTTCTGATGAGTTAATACGTTCATTTGATGCAGCTTTTTCAATTATTTTATCTAACGAATTCATAAATTGATAA